>JAYVSE010000266.1:0-6631 GCA_043775635.1 Planctomycetaceae bacterium
CGACGGGGATGAACCCCGTCGTAGCATCCGGTCGGAACAATATCGATTCGAAATTTCGCTATTAAATTCCGTGTCAATACCAAATTTTTAACAGCCCAGCCTTGTGCCATTGGTGATGAAGATTAGTAGGCTAGAACGATGCGATCCAAAATCAGCCCATTTCCTCCAAACCGCGGCCAAAGGCGGCGGTTTGGAGGAAATGGCCTCGCTGAGCGGCCTGACGCCGTTAAGCTTGTTAATCTTTTTCACCAACCAGGCGAGCAGACTGGGGTCCCGAATCGTATTTGGGACAGTCGAATTAGGCGACTCTTTTTTGGGATCGAAGAGGCGGCTAAAAGCCTGAACACCAGCGCGGCCAAGCGAACCTTTCGGATTTCGTTTTTCGGATTTCCTTCAGCCATAGAGCTTGTTTGCTTCGGCGTGGTCAATTTTACGGGCTTTGATTTGGCCGCCAGCGAGTTTTTCGCCATCGGGGTCGATGTAGACACGACCAGTGCGACCAGGTTTCACACTCATCACGTGGATATTGAAAATAAATGCTTCGTCGGTTTTGGCTTTGAACCAGTGAACGTTGTCTTTAATGTCGGTTACGGTTGAGCAACCACCAGGGCCAAAATCTTGGTCGATCGTTGGTGTGATGATCATGTGATCGGCTTCATCGTGAATGCGGTCATAATGGCGTCCGTGAAAGTCGCCCTTCAGGATTAAAAACGCGGTCGCCATGTTGTCATGGCCGTGGGGCACGACGGATCGTCCTTTGTTCAAGGCGAAGATTTGATGGCCAAAGACAAGATCAGTCGGCAGTCCTTCAACCTTGGGAAGTGTCGCTTTTAAGCTCACTTCGCCAATCGCTGGCGGTTTAGCATTCTTCGCAAGTTTTTCAAAGTCGATAAAAGTTAGTAGGTCCTGCAAATCGACGGTGGCGTAAAGTTGCTCAACTTTTTGTTGCCACTGCAACGAATCTAGCTTTTTGCCTTTCAGGTCCAAGCTCCATGCGTTCAGGTCCGCCAGCCACATCGCTGTGATGGGTTTCACTTCTTTGGAAAATGCATCGCGGGTAAAAAGTGTTTCGAGCAACGACCAAGTCAGCAGCGAACCGACGGCTTGTTGTTGAAAATCACGTCGAGAAAGTCGGCTCATTATGAATTCCTGGGATGAGGTGCGGGGCCCTTTCGGGAGGTGCCAAGTTGGCTAGTGGTCCGAGAATTAAATAACCTTGCTTGGCGATTTGTCGTTAAATCGCGTGGGCAACGCCCCGCGTGAGGCTCGCGGCCCGTTGGGCACGCGGTTTAACGATTCTTTCAAGCGATATCAATTAGTTCTCGGACCACTAGCAGTACCAGGATTGTACAGGCTGGCCACGGGAGAATGTTTAGCGTTGACTAACAATCCTGCGTATTTGGGCGATCACGGCGGGGTCGTGTTCGCTTGTCAATAGCTGGCGAAGGGATTGTTTGATGGAACCATCATTCATTGTTCCCAGGCTAGAAATCGCTCGCAAGCGGACTTCGCGGTTGGAGTCCTCAGCTAACCAAAGCAGCCATGGGCGCGGGTCGATGTCCTTGCGGTTTGCGATCGACTCGAGCAGTCCAATGCGTACTTCCACGATCGGTGATGCCAATTGATTAGCGACACGTATTTCTTCGTTGCTAAGGCCGCGGCGAACCAGCTCTTCGGCCGCTTGGTCACGTAAATCGGCTTGCGAATTGCCGAGCAATGTGATGACCGATTTTGTATCGAACGCTTCAAATGAGGAATTGGTTAGATGTCGAACGGGTTGGATGACTTCGTTGTCAACGTTGCGAGGAGTAGGCTTCACGCTGGCAGAGGTGTCAATGATTCTGGCCGGTAGTATCGCCAGCGGCTGGTTCTGCACCGAATGAACTTCGGAGGCAATTTCTACTAATTCGGGTGCGGGCCGTAACGGTTCGGCGGAAGTCGATTGTTCGGCGTTCTGCATTCGGACCGGAAGCGGCACCAGCCGTGGATGTTGGTATGGATTATCGGCGGCCGGAGACGCTGGGATTGAATCGTCGGTGGCAATCGTATGGCTGGGAGTGGTTTCCAGCGGTGATGTTGGGGTCAGGATCGCCAGCACTCGATTGGCAGCTTGGTAGGCTTTGTCCATTGGTTCGGACTCACGATCAACACATTCCAAAAGCGTCTGATTCAGCAGTTCTTTGGCCCACCGAGCACGCTCGCCAGTTAGCTCTGGGGCAATCGCTTCTAGTCCATTGATCATGTTCTTGTGCGCAAGACCTAGAGACTCTGAGTCTCGACTTGACCACGCGTTGAGGTGTCCGCGCAGCAATTCGTAGGCAGTGGCCGCCACACTATCTTCGGTTGCGGCCAAGCGGCGCGCGATGGTTTCGGTGGCGATGTCGCCCAGCGCATCGATCTGGAGCAGTCGTTGAACTTGCTCAGTCACCGGTAAATCAGCAAATCCGTTTACCCAGCGTTCCAATAGCCAACGTCGACTTTGGGCTTGAGCGACGATCAGAACCGCGAATAGACCAGCTACCATTGCAAGCCCCTTGGCTCCCGAGAGCAATCGGGAGGAGCCTTGACGGCGCTTGACGGCAAATGGGTTGTCCAGCGTTTGTGACATGAGTTAGCAATTAGATCTTTAAGGATCGCTCGATCAATTAGTGGGATAGGCTTCCAGCCTGTCGCATTGAAAATGACAGGCTGGAAGCCTATCCCACTTCAAAAACCGGAATGACCAAACGAACAAGAGAATACTTCTCTGATTTTGCGAGCCAAGACAAGATCATTCGCAGGCAATCATTTCGCGTTGCGGTCGACGCGGTGAAATTCCTATGATTCAACCAATGACGCATCGACGAGGACCATTGATTGGATAACAAGTACTATTTTTATTGCATTTGGCCAGGTTTGCCGGAATTGTGGCTGCGCGGTCGCTTGTCAGCTTTGCCAACGGCGATGCTATTTGCGTGTGCGCTCAATTTCCTGCTCATTGCCCGATTTATTTATCCTGAGTGGCTCGCATTTTCGTACGTCCGGGTCGCAGGCTGGGTCGGGGTGCTAGCGTGGTTCTATTGCACGATAAAAAATGTTCGCGACTTGCCAGCCATGGTACATCCGCGGAAAGCGAGTCGAAAACTTGATCGATTTGCGGACGCCCATATCGCATTTTTGCGGTCGGACTTGGTTCGGGCCGAAACACTGCTCAAAGAATGCCTGTCGGTGGAAGAACGGGATCCACCAGCACTGCTTTTGCTCGCTGCGGTCTATCGCCAAACGGCCAGATTCGAGGAATGTCGTGGTTGCATCGATATTCTTCGTGTGACCGAAGCAGCGGATCGATGGTGGCTGGAAGTGGACGCCGAAGAAAAAAGATTTTTACGTGATCAAGCTTATCAGCGAGGCCGCCGCGAAGTGTCCAGCGGTCCAGAAAACGCAGAATCCAAAAATACAAACTCAAATCGTGCGGTCGTTGCCGCGTAAAATCAGCCGCAAACCTGTCGGAATGACAATTCGAACGGCTGCGCGAGGTGAAAGTAGCCTGCCCATTTGGCAGCATTGAGAAATTGCGGAATTTCGGAGACAGGAATTACGAAGCTCCTATCCCCGTTTTTTCTCCTAATCGATAGAATCCGAAACGTCGATTCAAGGTATGACGTCTTTGCGGCTTTAAAAAATGGACTTTTAACCGTTCTTTTTCCTGCGTAGATTGGCAGTGGCGTACAGTTTGCATCGAGATAGTGTCCACTGCCGTCGCCTTGATCGTCGGTTTGATCAAAAGGTCGGGCCTGCGAAAGATTTGGTAAGCAGTGGTTCGGTAAGGTAGACACAAAAAGGTTGACCAGGGGTAGGTATTAGTTATGTACGAGCGTTTCACCGATCGAGCACGGAAGGTCATGCAACTGGCCAACCAAGAAGCACAGCGTTTCAATCACGAATACATTGGTACCGAACATATTTTGCTCGGATTGGTGAAAGAGGGTAGTGGCGTCGCCGCCAACGTCCTCAAGAACCTTGAAGTCGATTTGCGAAAAATCCGCTTGGAAGTTGAAAAACTTGTTCAAAGTGGCCCCGAAATGGTCACGGTTGGCAAATTGCCGCAAACACCGCGTGCGAAAAAGGTGATTGAGTACTCGATGGAAGAGGCTCGCAACCTGAATCACAGTTATGTCGGTACCGAGCACATTCTGCTGGGCCTACTGCGTGAGCAAGAAGGCGTGGCGGCGCAAGTGCTGATGAATCTTGGGCTTAAGCTCGAAGATGTGCGGGAAGAAGTTTTAAATCTGCTCGGTCACGGTCTTGAAGGTGCCGAAGTCAGCGAACGCGGTGGCCGGCAGGGTGATGGCGGCGAGAGTACCTCCGGCAGCGCCAAAAGTGGCAAAAGTAAGACGCCAGCCCTTGATAGCTTTGGTCGCGACTTAACCGAACTCGCCAAGAAAGGCGAACTTGATCCGGTCATTGGGCGTGCTCGCGAGATCGAACGTGCAATCCAGATTCTCTGCCGCCGAACCAAGAACAATCCGGTTTTGCTCGGCGAAGCGGGCGTCGGCAAGACGGCAATCGTCGAAGGCTTCGCTCAGAAAGTGATCGCTGGCGAAGTACCGGATATTCTTGCTGACAAGCGAATCGTTGTACTCGATTTAGCGATGATGGTGGCAGGTACCAAGTATCGCGGTCAATTCGAAGAGCGCATTAAGGCCGTGATGACGGAAGTTCGACGTGTGAAGAACACGATCCTGTTCATCGACGAATTGCATACCCTTGTGGGTGCGGGTGGAGCCGAGGGCGCGATCGATGCCGCCAACGTGCTCAAGCCGGCTCTGGCACGCGGTGAAATCCAGTGCATTGGTGCGACGACTCTTGATGAATATCGAAAATACATCGAGAAGGACAACGCGTTGGCTCGTCGGTTCCAAGAAATCATCGTTGAACCGACAAACAAGCAGGAAACAGTCGAGATCTTGAAGGGCCTTCGTGAACGATACGAAGAGCATCACCGCGTTCAATTCACTGACGATGCAATCGTTGCCGCAGTCGAAATGAGCGAGCGTTATATCACCGCACGTTGTTTGCCCGACAAGGCCATCGACGTGATCGATGAAGCAGGCGCACGCGTTCGCTTGCGCACGATGAGCCGCCCGCCAGATTTGAAGGAGATCGATGTCGAGGTTGAGCAGCTAAACAAAGACAAAGAAGACGCCGTTGCCAATCAAGACTTTGAAAAGGCTGCTAACCTTCGGGACCAAGCGGAGAAACTCCGTCGCAAGAAAGATCAGATTACCCAGGAATGGCGTGAAAAGAGCCAGATGACCGATGGTGTTGTCGACGAAGAAGTGATCGCGGAAGTCGTCAGCAAGATGACCGGTATTCCGTTGACTCGGCTATCGACTGAAGACAGCATGCGGTTAATGAAGATGGAAGAGGAATTGCACAAGCGAGTCGTCAGCCAAACAGCGGCCGTCAGTGCAGTTGCCAAGGCCGTGCGCCGCAGCCGCAGTGGACTGAAAGATCCGAAGCGACCAACCGGCTCGTTCATTTTCGCTGGTCCAACCGGTGTCGGCAAAACATTGCTCGCCAAGGCGCTCGCAGAATATATGTTCGGTGATGCCGATGCGCTCGTGCATATTGACATGAGCGAGTACATGGAGAAGCACAATGTCAGCCGCTTGATCGGTGCGCCTCCAGGATTTGTGGGCTACGAAGAAGGCGGTCAATTGACCGAGAAAATTCGTCGCCGACCCTATGCGGTAGTGCTGTTCGATGAAATCGAGAAAGCTCACCCGGACGTTTTCAACATGATGCTTCAAGTGATGGAAGAAGGCCGTTTGACCGACTCGTTCGGTCGTAACATCGACTTCCGAAACACGATTCTGATCATGACCACCAACGCCGGTGCGGAAGCGATCAAGAACGAGGCTGCATTTGGATTCCAGAAGCCGGACGGCGATGCGACCTACGAGGCGATGAAGTCTCGCGTGATGGACCAGATCGAACGCGTTTTCCGTCCTGAGTTCCTCAATCGACTTGACGATACGATCATCTTCCGCCACTTGAACATAGAAGATCTCAAGCTGGTCATTGATTATGAACTCTCCAAAGTTCGTGAACGGTTGGCGATTCGTGGACTCGCGATTGAACTGACAGATGCTGCTAAGGAGTTCCTGATCAAGAGCGGCAGCAATCTCGACTACGGGGCACGGCCACTTCGCCGAGCCTTGGAGCAGCGAATCGAAGATCCGTTGAGCGAAGAGCTACTGCAGGGCACGTTCGAAGGCAAAGATACGATTCTTATCGATGTCTTCAAGAACGATGAAGGAAAGGTCATGCGACTTGACTTCAAGGGAGAAAATCGTGGTCGTGACCACGCTGAAGCTGTCGTTGCTGGCGCTGCCACACCAAGTCACAGCTAAGGTTTGCCAGGTCAATAACTGAACGGTTTTAGAAGTGGGATAGGCTGCCAGCCTAGTGCTGGGGTATTAAAATTTGGTATTGACACGGAATCTAATAGCGAAATTTCGAATCGATATTGTTCCGACCGGATGCTACGACGGGGTTCATCCCCGTTGGGCTATAATCACAACCAGAAGATGCTGGCGGAGTGAGCCTCGCTACCATGCGGCTTGTCCGCGTGGAGCGTTAATCAATC
>JAYVSE010000267.1:0-34479 GCA_043775635.1 Planctomycetaceae bacterium
GACTTCCAACCTATATGTTTTCGTTCAAAATCGCTTTGATTTGCCGATGCAAAATCGGTTTTAAGCAGGTTTGCACCCACAGATTCTGCGGAAGAGCCCCAATCAGATGTTGAATGGATTGATTCCGCTAATGTCGATGCCCTGATGAAAATGGTCACTTTCAATCTCAGTGTGGATAGCATTGCACCTTCAATACAATCAGGCAGTTCAAAAGTTGCGAAAACGCCGAAGACAAAACCAAGCGTAAGTTCTGACGCGGTGGTTGGGAATTTGGTAGTCGATGGATTTCTATTGGACTCTGGTCTTATCGACATGGTTTTCGGAACGTAGTGACTATAAATCCCGCAGGCTTGCCCTGCGGAGGTTTCGGTTTTTTACTATCCCGAAAAATTCAACCATGTTTCTCCGTCGTACGCGCGCTTGATTGCCTAAGGCAATCAAGCGCGCGTACGACAGGCACGGAGTTGAGTGCGAATCAATTATTAGCGAAAAACCCAACGATCCGCAGGACAAGCTTGGCTTGTTAAAAATTTGCTAGTGTGAGCAAAAAGCCTTTGCGCAGATTTAATTCCATAATCTCGCCGAGCGGGGCTTGTCCCCGTCGGGCCTCGATCACGACCAGATGGCGAAGAAGAAATGACGGCGGCCACGGGCGGAGCTTGTCTCCGTCGGGCCATGATCAGAAAATGAACGTGCAGCGATGCGTATAACGATTGATTAGTGCTACATTGTGCTTCCCTATTCATGCATGGAAGCTGTACTAGAATCATGGTCACGACTTGGCCTGGGGACATTCGGGGCTGTGGGTGGTCAACACTTTGTTCTCTTGCTTGAGCACCTTGCATGACGACTTTAGCTTCGTGCCTGCTTGGAGACCTCCGTTTATCAGTCAATTGATTGACCAGGATCGCTGTCATTTGAATGGTCTAGCGATCAAAGACTGCGTGCCAAAGTTCGTGACTGCAATGGCCGAATCGGATAGCCCGGCCGGTTGGCGACCAACCAAGGCCACGAGCGGCTTGGTGATGGAAGTTGACTCCGGCGAGACGATTGCAAGAGGGTTTGCGATGCCTCATTCGCCGCGTTGGCACAACGGAAAACTTTGGGTGCTCGATTCCGGACGCGGGGCTCTAGGAACGATCGATCTGCGTTCAGGGCAATTTCAGACCGTAGAAACATTTCCTGGCTATACGCGCGGTCTCAGCTTCGCGGGTCAGTTTGCCTTCGTAGGCTTGTCGCGAATTCGGGAAACGTCGGTATTCGGTGGTGTGCCGATTGCGGAGCGTCGCAATGAACTCAAGTGCGGCGTCGGCGTTGTTGACCTGCTGTCGAGTCGAACGGTCGCAGTGTTTCAGTTCCTCTCGGGCGTGACAGAAATTTTTGCGGTCGAAGCGGCGGTTAACGCCGTCTGTCCCTACGTCGCAGGGGCAAGTACCGAAGGAAAAGAACAAGACGTCTGGATCGTTCCAGCGCCTGGGTCAAGGACACCGGTCGCGGCTCGCTTGCCATGGTATTCAGTTAGATCAGGTAACGCCGACGGACCTGAATTAGTATCGCGCCTTGCCGGGTCGAGTTTTGCAGGGGCCGTTCAATCTGGTACGCCAGCGGCAATGTTAGCAGCGAGGCTCGCCCGCCAGCCCAATGACGCAGTCGGCTGGGTCACGCTGGGCAATTTGTATCAAGAACAAAACCGTCAACCGGAGGCGTTGAAATGCTACGAATCCGCAGTTCAGGCCGACCCATCACTGGTCGCCGCTCAACAAAATCTAGGTTATCTGCTGTTCAATCAAGGGTTTCCGGAACGGTCTGAGCAGGTCTACCGATTGCTGCTCAAGCTTGATCCCTCACCGATGAATCAACTGTTGGCATCCAGCGTGTTTCCGGTCGTCTATCAGTCTCATGACGCTATCCAACAGTGGCGGCAGCGGTTAATGGATTCGCTTCATCAGATGGCCGAAAATGATGTCCATGTCGATGCGTCGATGCAACTGATAACAACCATGTTTTTTCTTCCCTATCAGGGGATCAATGACCGCGATGCGATGGAATTGCGTGGCAAATTGATTGATGGGGATGTCGATTCCGCGTCACAAACGCGTCCGGTATCGCGCCAAGTATTCCATTCTATCAAGCCGTCGGACCGTCGCTTGAAAGTCGGTTTTCTATCCGCTTATTTTCGCAACCATACCATCGGTCGCTTGAACTTGGGACGTATCGAACGACTCGATCGAAGTCAATTTCATGTAACCACCTGTGCTGCATCGAGTCCTGACAGCGACGATGCTTACAGCAAGCGGTTTGCAGAGGGTTCTGATCGATTCGTCAACGTGCCACGAGACGTTTGTCGTGCGATTGCGATGTTGAGACAACTTGAGCTCGATGTTTTGGTTTTTACCGATGTCGGCATGGATGCATTGTGCTCCACGCTTGCTCATTCAAGAATGGCGCCAGTGCAATGCGCGACTTGGGGGCATCCATCTACGACAGGCAGTCGGACGATGGATTACTTCTTGTCGAGTGAACTGCTTGAAGTCGCGGACGCTCAGTCGCACTACACGGAACGTTTGGTGCGGATGCCATTGTTAGGAGTATTTTACGAAAAGCCTCTGCGTCCGTCGCAACCGGCCAATATCCGGCACAAGCTCGGGCTGCCCGCCACGGCGCATCTGTATGCGTGTCCGCCTCAGGTCGATTGTTTGAAGATCCATCCGAAGTCAGTTGCTTTCAGGACACCCTCCAAAGACTGGTACGGTAACTATCATCAACGATCGAAGGATCGAACACGAAATTCCGTTTTTTCGTCTCGATCACGCCCCGGCCCCAGCGAACGGATCGTGACAAGTCCGCTTCTGGCGCTCAATGGCGACGCGTCTGCCCAAGGATCGCCGCCACCAATCCTGACGTCCGCGCAACGGCAGCCGATCGTCAATGCAGCCATTGCAAGACTTGCCAGTCAGCGTCTGAACTCAGCACAGGTGCGTAAGCTGGCAACGGTGAAATTCAACATCGCGAGTCTTCCGGGTGCCACAATTGGCCTCGCCGGAGACACCTTCATCACACTTGACTCAAATGCAGCCGGCTATGGCTGGTCCATCGACGCGACACCTTTCGACGATTCGGAATTTAGCATCGCAAATCTCAAATCTCAGATCCAAAATTGATCGACCTGCTGACAACCGTGATGCAAAAACTCGGTCATATCCTTGGTGACAGCGATCTCGATCCCCAATCGCACCCCGACGAACTGATGTCTGGGACTCTGGGCACCGGAGTGCGCAATACAAGCCATCTGAGCTCGCTGGATTCGTTCTTCACGGGCCAGAAACGGTTCTTCTAAGCGACAATGGATTACGTGATCGAGACCGTGCTGGAAATCGGATTGCTTTGCAGACTGCCATCTGAAACACGGAACTCGATCGTACGTACTGTTTTGTCCGGTGCGGAACTCAGATTTTTATAACTGACCGCTCGGAGCGCAATTTGAAATTGTGCCGTTGTGGCCGTTGCGCCGCTGGATGTCAATGTTAACACACCGAGTACGTTGTCAAACGTGGCCGTGATGTTTCCCATGGATAAGGTCGTCGTGAGCACGAGCACGTCTTGGCCGGCCGCGAAATTCGCGATGCGAACGGTAGCCGACGCAAGTTTTTGATTGTCAATATCACCAACTTGAATGCCTATATTGATTTTGACACCTGCCGATCCCGTGGTATAGGCAACAGTGCTAGCGTTACTCAATACCGGTGCATCATTCACCGGGACGACAGTGATCGTCTTCTTGACCGCGATACTGGCAGCGCCGGCGGTATCGGTGAGCACCAATTGCACTGTGCGTGGGTTGCTGCCTGGATCTTCGGAGACGCTGGAATAAGCAATCGCGCGGATCACCGCCTGAGTTTTCAATACGTTGGCATTGGTATTGAGCGTGAAGACTAACGCCGTGCCGTTGGTGCCACCTGTGTACGTCCCCACAATGACGTTATCGACCAATACACTCGTACCGCTGGTCGTCACGGCAGGCTGTCCTGGCAAACTCGGCTTAAATCCAAGCACATCAGAAGCCAAGCCATTGACGGTCAACGTAGCGGTCAGCTTGCCAGTTGCAAACGCGGGGGCATCGTCTTGTACGGTCTTATCGGCATCGAGTCGAGTCGAGTCGAGTCGAGTCGCCATTTTCAGTGTAAGAAACCGGTGTATCGAAACCGGTGATTGTTGGCCGGTCGTTGACCGCAGCGATTTTGACGCTCTTGGTCAATGGCGCGCTGGTTCCGCCATCACCGTCATTCAGTGTGACTTGAACGGTCTTGCGCGCCGTGATCGGGCTGTCCGATGTGCTGCTGAAAGCAGTCGCTTGCAACAACAGTCGAGTGCGATTTAGAGTTGCGTTGGCGTTCAAGGTCATTGTCAACGGGACGCCGGCAGAGCCGCCTTGCATCGTGCCAATTACGATGCCTCCAACCGTGACTTGATTGCCAACGATCGTGACACGGGAAGCACCGCTGCCAACGGTATTGATCGAAAGGACGTCGGAGGCATCTGCATTGGCGGTCACGCTGAGCGTCAACACCCCGCTGTCAAAATTGGGTGAATCGACGTCGGTAAACGTTGAATCGATATCGAGCAAAACAGCAACGGCGTTTTCGACATAAGCCGTGGTTCCCGCGAAGCCAGTAATCACCGGTGGATCGGGAACATTAACAACATTAACAGTCATGGATACCGGATTGCTTGTCCCGCCATCGCCATCGGTTAATGAGATGTTTAGAGTCCGAGCCACAGGACTGGGGTTCTCACCTAGGCTGCGGAACGTGATTGCCCGCAGCAGGGCTTGAGCTGCATCTGGAGTCGCCGCAGCGGAGTTAAAAGTAATTACAAGCGGAGCCGAGCCAACGCCACCTGTGAACGTGGCGACGGGTGTTCCAGCACGCTTGACAATGGCACCGCTGATTCCAATTTGGCCAGCGGCTGTGCCCTGATTGATAATCTCTAAACGATCATTGGCATCGACGTTGGCAGTAATCTGGACGGTCAGTACGCCGGAGTTGAAGTTTGTATAGCCAGCTTCGCCACTGTCAGCGTCGGTAGTTGTCGCCGCTGGCGCGAGCGCGGTCGCAGTTGCGTTCTCTGTGTAGCTTGCCGATGTCGGAACACTTGCCAGCACCGGAGAAACGTTGAAGTGGACAAGGAACGCTGTCGTGTTGTCATCGGCGATCTGCGAACTGTCGCCTTCAAACAACAAGTCCTGAGTATCGAGCACGCCGAGGAGGTAGTAGTCGGTTGTCGTTGCCGGCAACCCAGCACCGGGCAACGTGAACTGGCCAGGAGCTGTACCGATCTGGAACGTCTTGCTGTGAAGTCCAGCGGTTAAATCAGCCGGGCTAGTCAGTTGAACCAACGTCTTGAGCGTATCACCTGCGCTCGCGACTGGATCATTCGATGTGTAAACCGCCAAGTCAACTGGATTAGTGAGTCCATTGCGAATGTTGTAATTGACCGTCAGCGTCGAAATCGTATTTGTGGCAATCGACGTTGCAATTAGGTCCGATGGTTCACTAAACGTACGTCGTTTGAGTACAGTATTCCCCGACCCGGTATTCTGACTCGCATAGATTCGAAAGGACCCGTCCTCAGCCATAGATAGGGACTCTGGCCTAGCCCCAATTGTTTCGGCTTTGATCAGTGTATTGTCAGAATCAAACATGTACGCCGTTTGCTTAGACTTAGGATTAAACGAACCAATAGTAACAACGAATTTGCCGCTGGAATTAATTGCCACAGAATTGTCGGTGACTAGGTAGCCACCCGTTGGTATTGAGATTGTGGAACCAATCTGCGTGCCATCGAATTTAAAATGTCGTACTCGCACTTCATTGGAGCCATCATTGGGAGAGGCGGACGCGATGATAAAATCTCCGCTGCCATTCATCGCTGCCCTCACTGGGGAAAAGTCATCGACCGTGCCAACAAGCACCGGCTGGTTGTCTACTGAAGTGCTGTCTGATCGAAAGCGACGGTAATATGCGTTGGCTCCAGTGATGCTTGAGTTGACATTTAAAACCCAACTCGCAACGAGGTTTCCGACACCATCAATATGTACTGAATAAGAAGAGACATACGGATAATTCGAAGAGACATTATTCGTTTGTTGCAGAACCAAAATCGGTTGACTGTCGATCGGCGACCCACTCGCGCTGAAGCGTCGTGCGTATCCCACAAGCCCGTTTCCTCGGGAATCACTGTCAGAGTTTACTGATTTGAAAGGTTCGTAAGCAGTCGAAGAAGTGACTGTCGCGAAAGTAGACGCAACTTCTTGAAATGCGCGAGCTCCGACGTCGTTGAGATAAAGTGGATTGTTGTCACGATATAACAGCCGTAAAAAATTTTGTGGGCCAAAGTTGAATAGCTTGCAGTGGTTGTAATCAGCAAAGGTGCCCTCGATCGGGTCGGTGCCGTCGTTATCGATGATCTTGGTCGTAGCGCCTGGCACGTTCACGAAACTCGCTGCTGGTGTGATCGCGAGGGTTGGTGTATTAAGGGTCACCGTACCGGTCACGGTCAGCAGGCTACTGGCCAACTCAATTTGCATCGTCGATGAGGCATCGATTACGAAGCTGGAAAGCCCCAAGTTCGCTATCGGGTGCAGAGTCATGCCGGTGAATGTCAACACGCCAGCGGCTGCGGTGATTGATCCAAAACCTTCAATCTTTTGACCGGTGCCAACCGTGAACGCTCGGGCCACGGCAAGCGTGCCGCCAGCCATATTGATATTGCCCAGCAGTGTGGCCGTGTCCAAATCGAGCAATGTCAGCGTGCCGCTGCCGACGTTGACAGTCCCTGCAGAGACGAAGCCAGTGGCACTGGTTTCCGTGCCCAAAATCAAATTGCCTGACGACGTAATGCTTGACCCGACGGCGGCGTTGATCCTTGCGTTGACGATACCGGTACCCGCCAATCCGCCGGCGGCGATGGTCACTAAACCTGCGACGGCACGTGCACCGATTTTGCCACCGGCCAGTTGCAAAGTGCCGCCGTTAATGGTTGTCGTGCCGGTGTAGGTATTCGCACCGCCGAGCGTTTGCGTACCGGAGCCGAGCACCAAATTGCCAACGCCACTGATCACACCGCTGAACGTGTCACTGCCATTTGCCAAAGTCAAAGTAGCCGAACCCAATACTAAGCCTCCTCTACCGCCAATGGTCGCGACGGTTTCACTGAGATCTTGGAAGCGGAATGTTGATCCGACATCCACAATCAAGTCTGTCGTATCCGGCAATTGATTCGCAGCCGAGCGAGTCAGCGTTCCGGCGGCAATTCTTGTGATCCCGCCGTAAGTCTCTGCGGTCTTTAAGGCCATCGTCCCACCGCCGGATTTAATGAAACCTTTATCGCCGATAACCTGAGCATTGATGGTCGCAATCTTACCGACCGGCACATTAAAGGTCACGTCGCTGGTGGAAAGCGTCAAGCTGTCTGTGGAAGTGTTTCCGAAGGTGATGTCTCGGAGCGTGTAAAATGTCATTCCAACCAAAACGACGTTACCATTAAACACCGAATCGAAATTGGCAGAGTTGATGTGTACGTTATCCGCAAACGTTACCGGGCCAGCGGTGTCGGCTTGCATGAAATGTGCGGCGACATTCACTATGGATGCGAAGGTCGTTGGTCCGGCTGAAGTGATATTGAACGAAGGACCCGACGTTAATCCCACTGCGATGAAATTGCCGACGGGACCTGCGAAAGTGGTCGTACCCGCAATCGCGAGCTGCACGTTGAACGCGCCATTCAATGTGTCCCCGACACGGAGTCCCCCACCTGTATTGGTAAAGGTGACGTTTGATTGCAACACAATTGCATCGCCGAAATCGATCAAGCCGCCAGCAGCGGATACGCTGCCTTTGAGAATCGTTTGCCCATCCGAATTCGTCTTGATGCTTTTGAATGGTGTCACGTTGCCCACCAAGGCAAGTGAAGTCGTGCCACCGCTGGTTGAATTCAATGTCAGATCGATGTTGGACAAAGCAGCGTTTAAAGGACTGCTGAAAATCAGATCCTGACCGCTCAGTTGCGTTGTCACACCAACTTTAACTGGCCCGGTATAAATTTGCGAACCGACGGTGGTAATCGATGTCGCATTGAGATTGATCGCTGCGGATTTGAGCGACAAGCGGGCTAGGCCAGCAATCGCTGGCGAGACGGTAATTGCATCAGCAGCGGTGGCAGTGTCGATATTGAGCGCGGCAGCGAAGCCGCTGCCAAGACCCACGATGTTGATGCTGTCGACTTTAGTACCCGTGGTCAAAGTCAAGCGAGGTGCTGGGTTCGTAAAGCTGGCCGTTGGATTGGCGAAATCGATGGTGCGACCGCCGCTCGCAGTGAGCCGTGTGATGCCAACCGTAGCAGAATCGGTAAGTGCAGCCGTTTCAGCCTGGGCGGTCATCACGAACGACCGTGTCGGCGCAACCAATTGGTCGGCGATACTATCCAATTTGGTGTAGGTAATGTTCTTGGTTGTATTCGCCGTCGTGATCGCGATGGTGCTGACTCCAGCGTCGACAAGTGTGTGCGTCACCGCATCAACCTCTGCTCCCAACAGTGTCAACGTATCAGCCGTATCCGTTCCAGTCGAAAGTGCAATGCCACCCTGAGGGATCGGATCGCCACCGCTGAAATCGATGTTGAAATTGTCGACTTGGCCAACCTCGCCCTTGACCAGCAGTCGATTAAGGCCCGACAGAGTACGTGCCTGCTTGAGAACGCCATCGACATAAAATGCACCACCCCGTCGTCGGCGACGATCTTGAGCGATGACGTCGCACTGTTTGTCGGGGAAGTAAATTGATAGTTGCCGTCGACGACAATCACCACATCATTGCCATCCCCGCCGCGGTAAATGATCCGTGCAGTCAGCCCTGTCCCACCAAAATTACCGCTGACAATCGCACCTTCCGCATAATCCGCGCCAAATAGATTAACAAACTGCCCGCTCACTTGACTGAGCGAATCATTTTTGATGATTACAAATTCCTGGCCCGCTGCGATCGTGCCGCTTACATTGAGTGAGAGATGACTTGAGTTGAGTATGACAGGTCCCTTGGCCACAACTTGGTCAGATGAACTTCCCGCAATATCAACGGCGTACTCGCCCTTGATCGTCAGCTTATTGACCCTCATCCTCCCTATAGTTGAATCATCTGCTTGCTTTGGCGGACGCGAAACACCGTAGTCCAAATGGGGATTTAAAATTCCAGTCTGGTTAATTAATAATTCACCTTCGATTACTCCGGTCCCGCCGATGCTACCGTTGACCACGACTTTTGTATTGTAGCGGATCAACGCGGATGTGGTCAGGTCTAACTGACCATCGACAAGCACGTCGCCGACGGCTTGCAATTCATCACTAACGATCAGTTGCGAGCGGTTAAGTAGATTTACCTTATCAACATCGATAGCAGCAAATGATTGAACTGCACCATCGTTAAACAGCTCCAGTCCGCTTCCCTTCTTACCGATGATTTTCCCATGGAACGGAATGGCTTTGTATCGTGGTCCGTCTGGGGCAGCTTGGAAATAAATCCCAAGTGTTTCGGTCCCAAGGTATCGGACGGCATCGTTTTTGTTGGTCGTAAAGCCGCTGGCACCGGTTCGATTTAGGTGAAGTCGATATTCGCCCAGACTGCCATAGTCTGAATAACCTTGTCGCGAGGGATCGGTAAGGACTGCGGTGTCGACAAATCCGACGCCCCGAATCCGAATCACGTAGGAACCGCCTGCCAGCGCCTTGGTGAAATTAATTGCACCGCCCGCACCATTGCCCGAATAGGCTGCGATCTGAACCCCGTTGCTGGTGTAAAGCTCAATTGCAGCGTTTAAGTTTGGTCCACGGGGTGCTATTTCAAGTGAAAACAGCACATTTTCGGTCTCGTCACCACCCCAATTCGTATCAAAAGTAACCGCGTCGACATCACCAGTGGTTTCAATGTTTCCGATAAAGTGAATCAGGAATGTTCCATCGGCCACTCCGTTGTGGTCATCCACACGGTATCCAAAGCCATTATTCGATGTAATTATGTGGAGGTCGTCCTCGTGGTTGTTTGCGTTTGTATATTCACCTTTGCTCCACTGAGTAACTGCCTGATCCTTGCCTCCCATAATAGCGTTCCAACCTAAGTCTTCAGCGCCATGTCCTGCATAGTAGTCATAGTCTTTGTATTTATTAGGCGGGGTTCCAGGCGGAATAATCAGCCCGTCATGCGACAATCCAAGTGTGTGCCCGACTTCGTGACTGATACCGTCGGCGACGGATCGCTCATTACCATTGCCACGATCTTTTGCAAATACGAAACAGGGCGTATCAGAGTTCCAGTTAAAGGATCCTAATAATGCGACGCCCCCTGCCTCCTCTCCGTACCAATCCATATAGCTTCCACCAATTGCAACCCGGACGCCCCATCGTGTATCTTTATGATCGAGTCTAAATGGATTTGTTGGACGACGAATCAAATCGGAAAGCGGTGGTTCTTGTGTGGTCACATCGACGTTGAAAGGGGCGAAATCCTCCGCTACACGCTGCCAAATGTGCTGAATAGTTTCTAATTCATTTATATTTGACGACGCAGGTGAACCATCTAAGTCAAAAGGCGGCGTAATGACAGTACCATACTTATTATTCCATTCCGTACCCGTGGTCGTATGCCCGTTGAAGTCGAGGTAGATCGTTTGCTTTGCAGTGGGATAACTAATGTAAGCGAAAAGTGTCCGCATAGGGGTACGGAGCGGGAATCGGAAACCCGCTCGCAGAGAAATCAACCGACATTAGCCGGCGAGTTTCCAGCGATTCGATGCCAAGCCGCCTTCTTGATGATGGTGCTAGGAGATTCGTTTCACCCCGAAAGATTTCTTTTAGCAATGTCCAGCGGCCGCGAATAATTTTTGATGACATTTTGATGACATTTTGAGGGCTCCAATTCTATTCTGCTTGGGGAAGACTGCCGGTTGTGATTTGCCTGTTTTCGATAGCATAATACGCCAGATCGCTGGGAGAGACCACTGTGACGTATCGGGCTCGCCCAGGTGTCGGATCAATGGTTTGGTGTTCAAACACGGGTTCAAGTACCAACTGTTTTTTCTGTGTACCAGCCAAATCAAAGTTAATGTTACCAGAGATCGCACTAAATAACTGGACAGCGCCAACTAACAATGAAAGCCTCGCCAAACGCCTCGCTGACGCAGGGGGTTATCAGATAAACACGAAGAAACTTTGGCCATGGGGTGGGTTCAGAGGGGTATACTGACCGTTTGCCTGCCGGAGCGTTGCTGAACGACTTCGTAACAACCGTGACCACGACCGTTTTTTTATCCAGTATCGAGTTTGCCATGATTCAGAAAATGAACAGCCGTTGGATCGATCGTCTCAGGAGTGGATGGCCCGCTGCGGGTCGGCGCAGGAATTCGCGGCGATTGGCCTGGATCGCTTGTGAGCGATTGGAATCTCGTTATGCGCTGAGTGGCGATTTCGCCTTTGCCGGTGCATTCGCCGGAGCAGGTGATGATGCTGGCAAGGCCATCGCGACGGACAGTGTGGGAAATGTCTACTCAACCGGGTATTTTCAAGGCACTATGGACTTCGATCCAGGTGCCGGGACGTTCAACCTTACCAGCGCAGGCTCCTATGACGTCTTTGTTTCCAAGGTGGACATCGCGGGGAACTTCGTTTGGGCCAAATCATTGGGCGGGACAGACGTTGATGTTGCTAACGCCATCGCGTTAGACGCCTTCGGCAACGTCTACACGACCGGGCATTTTCGCGGCACCGCGGACTTCGATCCCGGCGCCGGGACGTTGAACCTCACCAGCGCAGGCGGCTTTGACGGTTTTGTTTCCAAGTTGGACAGCGCTGGGAACTTCGTGTGGGCCAAAGCACTCGGCGGGACCAGCGATGATTCTGCCAGCGGCATCGCGTTAGACGCCTTCGGCAACGTCTACACGACCGGGAATTTTTTCGGCACAGCGGACTTCAATCCCGGCGACGGGACCTTCAACCTCTCTAGCGCAGGCAGCCGGGACGGTTTTGTTTCCAGGTTGGACAACGCGGGGAACTTCGTGTGGGCCAAAGCACTCGGCGGGACGAGCGATGATTATGCCTCGGCCATCGCGTTAGACGCCTTCGGTAACGTCTACACGACCGGATATTTTATAGGCACAGCGGACTTCGATCCCGGTGCCGGGACGTTCAACCTCACCAGTGCAGGCGCCAGGGACGGTTTTGTTTCCAGGTTGGACAGCGCGGGGAATTTCTCCTGGGCCAAAGCATTGGGCGGGACCAGCGATGATGTTGCTAACGCCATCGCGTTAGACGCCTTTGGCAACGTCTACACGACCGGGTCTTTTTCCGGTACAGCGAACTTTGATCCCGGAGTCGGGACGTTCAACCTCACTAGCGCAGGCTCCATTGACGTCTTTGTTTCCAGGTTGGACAGCGCGGGGAATTTCTCCTGGGCTAAAGCACTCGGCGGGACAAACGATGATCGTGCTATCGCCATCGCGTTAGACGCCTTCGGCAACGTCTACACCACAGGATATTTTTACGGCACAGCGGACTTCGATCCCGGAGCCGGGAGGTTCAACCTCACTAGCAGCGCAGGCTCCGATGACGTCTTTGTTTCCAAATTGGACAGCGTGGGGAACTTCGTTTGGGCCAAAGCACTCGGCGGGACGAACTCTGATAGCGCAAACGCCATCGCGTTAGACGCTTTCGGCAATGTTTACACGACCGGGTATTTTTGGGGCACATCTGACTTCGATCCCGGCGCCGGGACGTTTGACCTCACCAGCGCAGGCTCAGGTGATGTTTTTGTTTCTAAACTCACTCAGGAGTTTTTGTTCACAACGATAGGCATCGGTGCGGACCAGATCGTGCTCCGCCGCAACGGTCCGAATCTGGAAATCTTTGACGTGCTGAAAAACCAAGTCGTGGCGGTCCGCAAGCTGAGTCTCTTGCTGGGAGTACAAATCACCGGTACTGTCAATGAAACCGATCGGCTGACGATCGATTATCAATTCGGCGGCTCGTTTTCACTTCCTCAGGGAATTCGATTCAATGGTGGAACCGGTGGTGGTGACTTTTATGAGTTTCTGGGCACCAGCGATGCCGAGGATCTGCGGTTGCTGTGGAACAGCGTGACGAGTGCCAACTTCATCCGCAAACCACGCGGACTTTCGACGGTCCTGGAACAGGACACGATCACCTACGATGCGAGCGATGAAGTCTCGATCAAGGCGCTCGGTGGCGATGACTCGATCGCGGTGGACTTAGCCTTCACCTTCCTTGGTATTGTGGATGGCGGTGATGGCACCGATACCTGCATCGCACCCGCAGCGTGGACCAAGGTCAGTTGTTAGGCGCCCTCAAATGAACCCAAACGCAGGTGCTGTGAAGACGAGCGCTCCCGACGCATTGAATACCGAGCGTGTGAATTCTCCAAAATTGAAGAAACTCGTGTAACGGATCGACTGGTCGTTGGCCGCGAGGGTTTTTGGATCGACCGCCACCACACCGCCGTCGCCCTGTGTGTATTCCTTCCAATTTGCAGCACCCGCAGTGGCCTGATAAGGCGTGCCAACATCCTGCGCGCCGGCGATCAGCGTATTGGACCGCGAGTCATACGCGATGGAGTGAATTTCCGTGTTGGTAAGGTTGCCGTGCATGCCAAACCAATCCCCGACGCCACGCGGGTTGGTCCGTTTGAAAATGCCGCCATCGTCGCCTTCGATCAGATTGCCGTTGGCGTCGAAGGTCATTTCGCGCGAATCAGCATGTGGCGCGCTATTGTGCAGCGTGGTTGGGTTGTGAGTCAATGCGATGGCCTGTATTCCGCCGGCCTTCGAGGCGTCGACACGGATTGGTGCTTTCGGAATAAGGGTGAAAAAAAGTTCACAACTCCGTTGCTCTCGACGAAAATTGGACGCTCCCTCTCCGATCTGCTGTCGCGATCCTGCCGGACAAGCCACGTCGATCAATTTGCGAACATAGACGGGTTGGAAATGAAAAGCAATGAATGGATCTTCCTGGTTTCCACCTTCAACTTCGTTTAATGGCAACATCATCCTGTTCCCAGTGCCACGACGCAGCGTATCCGTCGGGGCTGGCAAGTGTCCAAAGTCCGATTCGTCCTGGGAAGACTTTCGCTTCAAATCTGCCCTGATCGTCTGTTTTTGAGTAGACCTGTAATTCCCGATTTAGACCTGACTGCCGCCCACCGTGTCCGATGCAAACGGAGGCATTCGAAATGGGTTCATCCGTGTCACGCTTCTTCACAAAGCCTCGTACGGTGACTGCGGAAATCACTCGTCCTTCAACCTGAGTCGTGCGATTTGGCTGAGTCATCGTCGTTTCCGGCAACGTGACTCGGTGGTTAGCACTATCGGGCAGACGATCCAGCAGAAACAGTTGTCCAGCGAGCATCGCAGGGATCTCAAATCGTCCGCTTTCATCAGGTGTAACTTCGGCAAACCCTTCCATGCCAATCAACGCTCCTTTAGGCCACGGTGCACCGGTGTTTTGCGAGACCGTGTGAAGCAGCAGCTTTTGGCCACGCAGGAACTCTTTGCCGGTAGAAGTCGCGGTTGTGATCTTGCCTTGGAGCTTGCCGACGGGGAACAGAATGATGTCATTCTGTAGTTCTGGGCCAATCGTGTTTGAATTGGTAAACGTTCTTTGCAGACCATGCTGATCGGACTTAAACTCCAGTTCATGAAACTCCATGCGTTCGATCGTAGTGAATGTGACTCGTCCGTCGGCGTCGGTTGTCCTGCGAAGCGATGGGCGTACGCTTTCAGGAACCACAATCGGCCAATAGCCGCCACCGAAATGCGCCCATACGATACTTACCGGAGTGACTTCAACGCCAGCCGCCGGTGTACCGTCCACATTGATGGCACGGACGGTGGTTTCGAACTGCGGAAGACGAAACACCATCGGATGTTCTGGCGGCTTCGCAGGCTCCGTTTGCAATATCAGTCTGCGTCTCATGCTTAATAGCATGTTGGACCAGTTCTCGAAATGTCTGAGTCTGGTGGATCAAGCGAATCGTTGCACCAACGACGGCGTTGCCGTCCGCCTCGAGAAGTCGAAACCGATTCGTTGTAAACCGCGTTGATTTGTCAGGTCCAACAGATGCAATGAGTTTTGGCTTCGCTTCTGTGGCTGGGTTTTCACTATCGGTAAAAGTTGGATTCAACGCACTGGGCTAACCGGGCTGCGTCCATGCCGCGTCTTTGCTTTCGCTGTCTGCATCGGGCTTTGCATTGCGGTTTGCCTTGGCTTCATCCGCTTGAATTTCCGCATTGATTTCTTGTGCTGTTGCCACCAACTTGTAACGAACAATAAACCCTTCCACGATGCCGCTGGTATCTGTCTTGATATCTTTGCGGAATTCAACTTTCAAGATCGCAACACCGCCTTGCTTGGTTTGAACGATCCATGTGGAAGTGGGATTGTCCGGGTTCGCGAGCATCTGTTGTTCCTTCGGCTTCGTATCGGGCTGCTGTTTCAGAGCCGCGCTGATACTCTCAGCGGTTGCCGATTCCCATTGCCCGTCATCCACTCGAAGCGACTTTTGAACCTGCGCATTCAACTGCGTTTGGCTCTCTCGATTCCAGTCCGCAAACAGATCAAATTGAGGCACATCGGACGGACCGCCGCGGGCCATCGCACCAAGCTTGTTGCCCGTATCGAGATCGAATAAAGCTGTGCCACCATTAAATGCAATCGCAACTTCTTTGTGCTTTGCAGGTAGCGATTTCGAATGAGAGCTTTCAGACTTGGATGGTTTTGCATCTACTTTGGCCGACACTTTCTTAACAAGGTCAATCGTCAAAAGTTGATCGTCGCCGGGCTTCAACTCTAACCGCTCTTCGTAAAGGACTTTCGGATCGTTGCCGACGCCGTTGTTCACACGCAGGATTAATGCTTCATTCGGTAATGCGAGTGCGCGATAAACATCGTTGCCAGTTTGGAATTGGCTGGCTAAATAAACGCGCCGCAAACCGGGTTGATTCTCACTGGTTCCCTCTCGAACATAGAACGCTTGGATGTTAATACGTACCTCGCTTGAATTGGTCGCTGCGCCAGGCAAACCAATGAGCTTGACGCGAAGCTTGGCTAACTCGGTAACAGAGACTTCGAGACCAGTGACATCCGACTCCATCGTTCCGAGGTGAATGGCTGCGCCCAATTGCCAAGGCTCTTTTGCAGAGCGACGATGCAAAGCGTGGCCCGTTCCGATCGTTAGATTCTGAACTCCCTTGGGCACAACCAGTCGCACGATCCCATCGTCGCCCGCGAGTTGCGAATTGCCGGCCCAGCGTTCACCTTTGAATTGACCAAACACGCTCACGTCAGCCGTTAGCCCATTGTCGGGGCGGCCGCTAGGAAACTTGATTTGCACGGTTGCAGTGACCGTTTCCACTGCCTGAAAATTGATGATTGGGTTAGCATTCCTTTCTGCCAATGTAACGCTCTGATCAGGAATGACATTGGAGAAGGTAACAGCCTTTGGCCAAGGCACGTTTGCAGACCCAGTACGCAGTATAAGTGGTGAACTGATGGTGCTGGCTAAGCGATTGTATGCGTCTATTTCAGCTCGATTTACAACGCGTTCACGGACAATGAACTTATAATCCTCCGCTGGCATGGGTGGCATTTCGAAGTCGCCTTGTTCGTTAGTCGCGCAGCTCAACGAGAACGACAATGGCATATTAAATTCATTCCAAGCGAAATCACGTTGTGCGACAATGATCGCTCCAGAGATAGGCTTACCGTCGAACGTTGTTACTCGACCACGCGGTCGAATCGCCTTTGGCAATCGAAACGTTGCTAGCGAGACTTTATTAGTAATTGACTCGGAAGAATTAACTTGTTTGCCCCACAGGTCTTCAATGACCAGGGGAGCATGACCGGCGAGACTCACGATCATCGACGCAGGATTATCGGCTAGCAAATGAAACCGACCTTCAGCATCCGTGGATGTAGAAGCGGAAGTGGAATACTCATTGGCGTCATACAATTTCCATGAATAGGCTAGGTATTTTGTTTGAGTCGCCACGAGTGCTCTGGTGGCTGGGTTGCCATCGGGCAACAATACTTGCCCCAAAAGCCATTTCCCTTTTCTCAAAACCGTTTGCTTCACGGCGCGGCGCGCCTGCTGTCTCATCATCCACCATGGCTCGTCATTCTTGATCTCTTGATCCCGAAAATCGTCGACGTAGCAGAATGCGATTGTTCGCGTTAAATAGCCAGGGTGTTCGAATCGGAAAGTGGCTCGCAGCGATTTGTTTCCCAGATACTTTTGGGGGACTGCGATGGTGTACCTGCCTTGCACATCGGTCGTGGTTTTCACTTCAGCAACCACTTTGGTTTTCCGATTTGCTGACGACTCGATATCGTCCTCCTCCAACTCAAAGACTGCAGTCACCGCAACTCCCTTGAGTTCTCCCAAAACCATGCCATCGATCTTCGTGATGGCGTCGAGGTGATTTTCCTTTTCAGTAGACGCGTTCGTTTTCGGTTGGTCTGCTATTGCTCCAGCGACGGTAAATGAAATGGTTGAGGTTAATTCTAGACGCAGAGCCGGAATGTCGGGACGCCGAACGGTGACTTCGAAGATGGCCGTGTAATCGCCGCCTTGCGAAACAAGCTTGCCTTTTATGGTGTGATCTGAATGGTCTAGCATGGCCTTGTCCTCGCTGCTGACGATTTGGAATCTGGCTTTGGGAAGAGATGTGGTGGATGGCTCAGTGTCCGGGGAAAAGGAGACTCGTATACCGTCGCCAGTTATGGGAGCCACTTCACCTGGAGCGAGTTTTAGGTGTATTGAGCGTTGGGGACTAATTCCGTCTCGAAAACTGGATCGCTCAAGCATGATCGTCGAACCGTTTTTATCTTCCACGGTAAACAGCCATCCGGCGCCGGGATGCGGCAATTGAACGGAGACTTCGACCGGTTGATCGGTTGCATTGGCAACGAACAAATCGGCTTCGACTAAATCGCCATTGGCGTAAGTACCTGGATGCTTAAACCAACGTGCTCCAAATTGCAGTCCCGCGACAGGCGTCCCCCAATGGATATCGCTTTTTGGTAACTCGCGCATTGTGAACGTCTGATTGCCGTAAAGCGTTACTGGAATGCTGCCGCGATGATGAATTCTGTACTTTCCTGCTTTGCTGGTACAAATAAACCCGCAGTAAAGTGCTACTTGGTATTCGCCGGGCTGAAGGCCAGTCGTGTCGATCGAAACACGATGCTCGGTATCCACAAAGATGTCCCCTGGTTTAAGAGTCGATGTTACGGGTGGCTCCTGCTGGTCGAGAGCGTGTCCACCGAATCGATTGCCGCTACTGAGTGAAGCCAACAGCCTTCCAGAGCCGAGTGAGCTCTGAATCGTCTTGGTCTCGGTCGAAACATTCGCCAGCCGATACTCAACAACCAGCGGTTCACCAGCTTTCAATCCACCTTCAGGCAAAATCAAGCGTGCGCCCGACAGCATTCCCTCGTTATAACCCCACATCGACCACTGAATATCATCTCCAAGTCGATCTTTAGCGTTCGTCTCTGGTTCGACTCTACGATCAAGCACATCATCCGGCAATTTCCATCCGGCCAGCAGCGCACCGTGTGCGGCTCCAGAAAACTCGCCCACGATCCGACGGCCATCATCGCTAAAGGCTACGTTACGAACCCATTCACCTGTCGCGACCTGAAACACGGGCTGGCGAGTTTTCAGATCCCACACATGGACGCGATGAGGTATCGTGAGTTTATTCTGATCGACGGACACTTCATTGTGTGCGACCAAAAAACGACCGTTGGGCGAGATATCCATCGAACTGACCATCAACGGCGAATCGGCTTCATCCTTCAGTGACGCGATGGTCTCCAAAGTTCGCATATCGCGGATCTGAATATCGACGCCCGAGTCGGGCCCTTCGGCTAAGTACTGTCCATCCGGTGTGAAGGTCAGGCAATCGATTTTGCGTTCGGCGTGAATCGTCTTCACGGGAGCTTGATCGCGCCATCGCCAGAAGTGCAGATCGTTCTGATCCGAGACAACTAGCCATTCCTGGTCCGGCGAAAAGGCGACTGCATCAACACCCTTGATCGGCACCGGCAGCGTCTTTTCGACCTCACCCGTTTCGACGCGGTACATACGCACTCTCTTGAAGTCGCCTAGCAGAACAAAGTTCCCTCTTGATTCGACCTCCGCAGCACAACCATGACCGAAGAACCCATCACTTACGATGTTGCGTCCTACTTGCTTACCATCCGCAGCGCGAAATACTCGCATTTCAAAGGAAGGTGACGGCCAAGTATTTCCAGGATCGCGGTTGGAGACCTCCAGCACGTAAGCTCGGTCCGAGGAGATCCGCCGAAAGATGGGCGTGAGTGACGATCCGAATTCATCCTTCTCGACTGGTTGTGTGATTGATGGCTTAAGTTCATTTCCAGTTACCAGCTCAAAGTCCCGGGTCAAAGTGAGCACTCGATTCCCACCGACAACAACGGGTGATATTCGCGACATTTCACCGGCCGCTTCGCCGGCCTTGAGTTTCGTTTGCCAAACTGGCTCTGGTGAAAAAATTCCTCGCATCGGTTCGTCCTCCGGCTTCGCATCATTCGGATCATTCGGATCATTCGGATCATTTGTCGCTGCCACTTCGGTTTGCTGAGCAAGCGCGCTCACAATGGCAGGTGTCGCGACGCTGGTAATAAGCAATGCAAACAAGATCATCACGCCAGTACGTGTCAAACGCAGTTTCGATCGTTCATTGACCTGCATCAATCGCTCGATGCGATGTTCCAGTTCTGCCGCACCTCGCCCGCCAACGGAGAGCGACGCGAGTTGCGGTTGCCGAGCGAGCACACACAGTTCTGCCATTCGCAGCAGCGCTCCGGCATAGCTCATCGGTGTGTGACCAGCACGCAATACCAGATCATCACAACAAACTTCTCGTTCCGCGCTCACACGACGACTGAGCCACCACACAACGGGATGAAAGAACAGCAGCGATTCGATCAATCGCTGCAACAGGTTCATCCATAAGTCATGGCGCCGAATGTGCGCCAATTCGTGACCCAAGATTGCAGTGAGTTCTTCCGTGGATAATCCTGTGAGGAGCGAACCGGGCAGCAGAATCATTGGACGAAGCACGCCGATCACCGTCGGCACAGTCACTCGCTCGCAATACGCAACCACGGGAACGATTCGCAGACCGATTCGAATCACCTGAACTTGAATGCTTTCTAAAAGTACAGAATCAGTCAGCAATTTCGAGTTGGCTCGCAACCGCTGTCCACCCCACAACGCCACTGCAAGTCGCAACAGCAAATAGCCAACGCCGAACGCGTAGGCAACGAAAGCCCAAGTCGCAAACGGGGACAATGAACGAAGGAACTTGCCGCTGGTCGCATCCTGAGTCTCAACAGGCGTATTGGAAATCGCAAGGCGATCCACGTCCGACTTTTGATCCAGCAATTTTTCGCCTCGCTGTGAAGCAGCGACTGACCCCGGCGGACCAGGTAACAAGCTCGTTTGCGGAATCGCTTCTTGGCGAGCGTCGATCGGTTCAACGGAGACGAGCAATGGGAGCGTTGCCGTCTGCAATTCATTTGGAACTCTGACAAGTGCAAACGTCACGGCCACGCAAATCGGCAGGCTTAGAAGGGCCGCCGAAAAGAAAGCATGACGCATCGACGCGGAAGCGTTTCGCATCAGGCTCCCGACGCTCGCCGCGACTAAACACACCACCGTCCCCTGCCACAAAAAATGAAGCAGCGTGATGATCCACCTAAGACTAAGATCGCCACTCAGCAGAGACAACAAACCGTTTGTGAGATCAGTCATGGTTCAGCTCCCGTAGTTTTTGGTTAAATGCCTTTCGAAGACGTTTCACGCTATCCTCGTCCAACTCAGCCGCATCGAACAAACTCAACACGACCGCTTCGGCGGAGCCATCAAAAACGCGATCTACGAACTCGCCCAGCATCCCACGCGTGACCTGTTGATCACTGACACGAGGTTCGAAACGAAACGCTTTGCCTTCGGTTGGATCAAGTTGCTTGAGCTGATGCTTATCCACCATCCGCTGAACTGTCGTAATCACGCTGGTATACGCCAGCGGACGTCCACGCTCCTCGAGTTGCTCTCGAATCTGTCGCGCCGTCAAAGGGAACGCTTCCCACAGCACCTTCAAAATCTGCAGTTCAAGGTCCGATGGACTAACCGAGCTCATACTTACCCTCTCGTCAGGCGTCTATATCTATGCATGTAGATATTGTGGCCGCTCGTCATCGCCGTCAAGCCTTAAAATCTACGAGCGTAGATATTTGGAAAAGAAATTTCATTCCTGCTAACAATTTTTGTTTCACTTTCGACTCCTAAGCGAAGGATCGCTCGGACAATCACTGTCCTGTATACAACCCCTTCGTCCCTCGCCGGCTTGCCCGGAATGGTTTGGACTTAAGCAATCTGAGTGAACCGTAGGCGATAGCGGGCTGTTGTTATAGTGGGTTTCCATCGATTTAGTGAGCCGATGGCGCTAGCCACGGGCCGTCAACAGTATGCGTCCTGCCGTAAGGCCCGACGCTAGCGCGTACGGCTCACTAAATCAAAAGTCCGCTAGCTTCGGGCCTTCTTACAAGGCCCTAACGGACGCGATACCCGCAGCTAGTGCTGTCGGCTCACTAAGTCCGCGCCATAAGAACGCAGGTTTTGAAATTGGCTCATGCCAGACAAGCTGACACGGTTCAAGTGACTTTACGTGCGACTTGTAATTGTCTAAAATCTCTAACTAGTCTCGCCAACGGTGGCGTTTACCAGCACATGGAAATCTCAGCAGTCACTCAAAACAACAAACAGCTACGAATAGGTTGTCAAATGAACAATTGCTTGCAAAAAGTACTCGCACTCTTTGTCGCGTTGTTTGTTTCGGTTGGTGTGGCAACATTTGCCGCTGACTTTGAGGCTGCCAAAGATACGGCGATTGGTGCACGAGTTGACTCGTTTCGCTTAACGGACCACCAAGGCAAAGAGTGGACGAACGAAGATTTTCGCGGCAAGAAAGCGACCGTTTATGCATTCATTGGTACGCAGTGTCCCTTGGCCAAAATGTATTCGACCAAGCTGGTTGAGATCGAAAAGCAGTATCGCGACCGCGGCGTGAGCTTTGTCGCGGTTGACTCGAACATACAAGATAACCTGGCAGAAATGTCTGCTCATGCGCGTAGGTTTGAGTTCAGCTTTGCATTCTTGAAAGACCCAGGCCAGCAGTTGGCGAACCAAATGGGCGCAACACGGACTCCGGAAGTTTGTGTGCTCGACGGTGAAAATCGTTTGCGATACCGAGGCAGGATCGATGACCAGTTTGGCGTTGGCTATACCAAAGAAAAAGCTTCGAAATCAGAGCTAGTTGCCGCCTTGGATTCTATACTGGCGCAGGAAGAAGTCGCCCTTCCTCTGGCGCCAGCTTCCGGTTGCTTGATTGGCAGAGGTCCACGCAATTTGGAAAAAACGGAACCGGATTCGATCGTCACTTACGCGGAACACGTTCGACCGATCCTGCAAGCACGCTGTGTAAACTGTCACCATGAAGGTGATATTGGTCCGATGGATTTGTGCAATTACGACGATGCGTCTTCTTGGTCCGATATGATCGTTGAAGTGATCGATGACAATCGCATGCCGCCGTGGCATGCGAGCCCCAAGCATGGATCATTTCGAAACGATCGAAGTCTGCCGGAGCAAGACATTGCGACCATCAAAAAATGGGTGCTCAATGGTTCGCCGCGCGGAGATAAAAGCCTGGAGTCCGCACCGACTGATTTCGTCATCGGATGGCAATTGCCGCGCGAACCGGACATCGTCATCCCGATGGCTGACAAGGCGTTCGAAGTGCCAGCACAAGGAGAAGTGCGTTATCAATACTTTGTCGCGGATCCCAAAGTCACTGAGGATACATGGGTAAACGGAATGGAAATTGTGCCTGGCAATCGCGAGACTGTTCACCACATTTTAGTATTCGTGCGACCCAAAGGTTCAAATCAACGAGGTGCGGGAGGCGATCGCGGATTCCTGGCCGGATACGTGCCGGGTACGCGCGTCGAATGGATGCCGACTGGTATGGCAAAACGCATTCCAGCGAACAGCGAATTGGTCTTTCAAATTCACTACACTCCGAACGGCACTGCTCAGTCAGACATGAGCAAAGTTGGCTTTTGGGTTGCAGATCCGAAGACGATCACACATGAAGTTCAGACAACGAGCTCCGTTCAGACGTCCTTTCGAATCCCGCCAAACAAGGCTGCCTTCAAGATCGATGCCATGCAACCCGAGGATCTGCCTGCATGCGAGCTGCTATCGATGAGTCCTCACATGCATGTGCGAGGAAAATCCTTTCGATATACGGCCGTCTATCCTGATAAGAGTCGTGAGGTTTTGCTCGATGTACCAAAATACGATTTCAATTGGCAGACCGAGTACCGTCTGACTGATCGCAAGAAGTTACCCAAAGGTACGCGCATTTACTGTGAAGCGACCTTCGATAATTCAACCAACAATCTGAATAACCCAGATTCGAACGCTTGGGTTTCATGGGGTGATCAGACGTACGAAGAGATGATGATCGGGTATTTCAACATCTCCGTCCCCATCGACCCAAATCTTGGCCATGCACTTGAGGTCAAGAAAGAGCGGCCTCCGCGCCCGACTACGGCACAGATTTTCGCCATGATTGACACCGATCAAGATGGAAAAGTTCTAAAGAGCCAAGTCCCCAAGCAGCTTGAACCTGTTTTCGAACGACTCGATAAGAATGGTGACGGCGTCCTGGAGCGATCAGAACTGCCAAAATAGCCGCAAAAAAAGTGCAAAACCTCGTACCCAGGCTCTGCCCTCGTTGCACCACACATCTTCAAAAGGACCTTCGGCCACCACCCTGCTTGGCTGGGAAGCCTTCGTCGTCTGGTTGTGATCCGATTCACCTGCCAGGCAAGCTGCAATGGCGTGGACTCTAGCAATCTGAGTGAGCCGTAGGCGCTAGCCTGGGGCCTTGCCAAGGCTTAACGGACGCAATACGCGCAGCTAGCGCTGTCGGCTCACTGAGCCCAAGCCATTCCAGGCAAGCTGGCAGGGGTCTTAAAATAGATGTGTGCGTCTGCGCGTTGTCAATTGTGTCAGCAGAGTTGATTGCTGCTATCAAGAAGTTTCTAACAACGGATACTGAAGCTGAGCTTCGTAACGCTGCCGCGGGAACCCTAAGCCAATATCTTTTTGAGCACATTGCCCGCAACGTCAGTCAATCGATAATTTCGGCCATTGTGAAAATAGGTTAAGCGATTGTATGGCGACTTCAATTTGCGAGCCGTCATCGCTTCGGCCGCGATGGGAGGCTTAAAGCCGGGACCAAATCGTTGATCATGCACAGTGTTCGCAATGGCGAGCATCGAATCTCGCAATACTTCTGCCTCCAATCGTTGCGGTCGCCGCCGCGAGTAGATCCTCCTGGCGAGTTTCACTCCTGACTCTTGCTTTGCAAGGTTCAATCCGTTCTGTTCAAGAGCTGCGAGAATGAACGTATCAATGGGTTCTATTGAAACGGGTGATGTTGAGCCATAGAGCGACTTGAGTCTGGGCAGTGCGGGCGAATGTAGAGGCTGAAAAGCCCAGTGCTGGCGGTCCAGTTGAGTGACAATCATTTCACTTCGCGCGACCGGTTTCGAATCATCAGGCCATTCGGACCCTCGTTCAATCCATCGAGAAATGGTATCGATTTGTTGCTGGGACAGACGCGGACCATCAGGAGGCATGCGAAGATCGTCGTCGTCCGATCGGATTCGTTTGACTAATTCGCTTTCGTTAGGTTCGCCGGCCCGAATGGCAAGCTCACCTGAATCGGCTTTGGCAAACGCACCGGCTTTATGATCAAGCCTCAAGCCGCCCTTCTGCTTTTCACCCCCATGGCATTGGTAACCATGCTGTTTGCATATTGGCGAAATTTTAGAACCAAAATCGGTTTCTTCACCGAGAGCCATTGGCGAAAACAATAAGCACTCTTGCATAAGTTTTCGCACATTACTCGTTAAACCGCGTGCCCATCGGGCCGCGTGTTTTGACGCAAACGCGCGAGGCGATGCCCACGCGGTTAAACTAAGAAACTTGTGCACGGGTGCTTAGAAGACAAACTTGGTTCTTTGAAGCCCTCAGTCCGAGCGAAATCAATGTCGCGCAAGACATCTTGAAACAATGCGACCAAGAACGTGCAACCGTCTTGCTGGCAAATCCTCTGCCGGATCCATTAGTCCAAGGTTATACGATTAAGGTCGGTGGGCTTGCACGACCCATCACTCCGTCGCTCGTGCGAACGGCACTGACCGCCTGCATGATGAAGAACCTTCGCAGATGGATAAAAGAGAACTTTAGATACGGTCTCCACTACACTCGCCGCCTTGATTTGACCCCTACTCAAGAGGAAACGAACTTGCGCAAACCAAAACCCGCTGCAATACCAAATTTTCAACAGGCTAGGCTAAACCGCCGCGGAACAGGGGTGATGATTAACACTTATCACTATTGGGCTGCGATAAAACTCGCCGCGGCTCCTTGCCGCGCGCAACAACGTGAGGCGGTGGAACGACAGGCGGTTGTGCGGAGAGAACCGGTACCCCTGTTGCGGATACCGCTGTTGCAGATACACCTGACGCGGGCACGGTTCCGGGCTGCGGTCGTGCGACGGTGGAAGCGTCAAGATCGCCAAGATACTCTTCACGGACCTTCGGATGTTTTTTTACTTCATCAGGAGTTCCATCGATCAGGACTTGCCCCTGAGAGATTACGTAACAGCGATCCACAGTGCCGAGAATCTCGCGTGCGGCGTGGTCGGTAATAAGCACTGAAATGCCGGAATCACGCAGTTGGTGAATCACGCCTTGGATCGACTGAACGGTAACAGGATCGATGCCCGCGAACGGCTCATCGAGCATCACGATTTTTGGATTGCTGACAAGACATCTTGCGATTTCAAGTCGTCGTCGTTCACCGCCGGAAAGTCCAGCAGCTTTACTTTTGCGAAGATGTGAAATGTTGAATTCTGCAAGCAGTTCATCCGTTCGCCGACGTCGCGTTCGTCGGTCAACGCCAAGCAATTCCAACAATGCGGAGATATTTTGCTCCACTGTCAATTTGCGAAAAACGCTTGGTTCTTGTGGTAGGTAGCCCATATGACCATCGCGCGCACGTCGAAACATCGGCCATTCCGTGACGTCATGGCCGCTGAGAAAAACCTGCCCGCGATCGGGGATGACCATTCCGCAAATCATCCGAAAGCTGGTCGATTTACCCGCACCATTGGGCCCCAACAAACCAACAATTTCCGCTTGACCCACATGGATGTTTACACCGTCAACCACATGACGGCGACCATAGGTCTTATGCAAATCGATCGCTTGCAAAATGGAATCGTTCGCGTCCATGCTTTGATCTCGAGTCGTGATTGAAAAAGGGATTTTGTTGCTTTATCGGATTAAGCCGATTCGCTTTAAATTAGGAGTGTATGGTAACGGTTCGTTCCAAGGGTGCGGCCAAAAGACCATGATCGCTTTACCAACCAACAAATCCCGAGGAACGTAATTTTTATCGGCCCATTCGTACGCGTAAGGATCCGGCGAATTTTGCCTGCGAAAAGGATCGACTGGATCTACCCAACAGCGAGCATCTTTGCTTTCCGGGCTATTGTCACCCATGGGGAAAAACTGGTCTTCTCCCAGACTAAAAGTCACGGTACGACGCGCTTGCCAAAATGGAAACGTCGCCCATTTATCACGCTCAGCAATGGCAGTTTGCAACGTTGACATGGATCCACGACCTCGGGTCTGTTGCATCAGAATGGTTGCGTCGTAGTCGTTCAGTCCATCAATCGAAGACTCCTTCGTCGCGATGTAATACTTGTCTCGATCCACTTTTAATCGATGCGTCGTGGCCGCACCACCACGAATCGCGATCCCGATCGGTGCCGCATCAAGCGGATGATTGCTCATGTATCGTGGATGATCGTCGTCCGTAGATCGGAATTCACGATGGTCAAACGTGGTCGGACCATCGAATTCAATTTCATCGCCATCAACCCACAGCACCAATTGGTCGTCAGCGTTGCTAAATCGGATCGAGTGTCGCTCGCCAGCGAGGACGGAAGTGCTGGCGGACACCGTCGCGGGCGTCGCACCTTCGCCAGAGAACGTTCGTGCGGTTTCGTCCACAATCGATAACACCGCCTTGCCGCTGGCAAGGTCGATGGTGCATTGATATTGCACTCCCGATTCGACGATCTCAAAGAGCATTGATTCACAGCCTTCAGCGGTTTCAATATCAGCTTCTACGATCAAGTCGCCTACCCAGTGCACGCCGTCGGCGGCGGTATCGTACGTTCCTACCGAAAGTCCGCGTGAAAATTTAGAAATGTCACCACTGTGATATCCACTGGCAAATCGGCCTGCGGGTGGCGCTATGAAATTGAACATTCGACGCGAGCCAGTTACTCGAGCTTTTGCTTCATCAGGTGTCACATCATAAACGTAGCTGCGTGGGACATTGATAAAGGTGTTGTATGCGTAGAAGTCCAGCACCGGTCGACTGCTGTACGGATCGATGTCGCTGAGCGACTCACCGGCAATCGCCTTGTCCCATTCGTCTTGAGATGCCGGTCGATGAAAATATCGCAGCCACTTATAGTCATCCTTAGACGCAGTGACCTCGCTGCGAAACCCACTTTCGGCACTCGATTGTTTCCATGAATCAACGGGCGGACGGGGTGCACCCGGAGCCCATGGTTGCCATGGAGACGGAAAGCCTGCTTGATTCAATGCCTTTGGTTGATGATCCGTGTCAAAGACGTGATGCGACATGGCAAGCAACTTGAATGACGGCTTGCGCTGAATCTTGAAATCCCGATCGTTGATCGATCCTAAATCCGCTGCCTTATCACCGGAACGCGCGTAGATGTCACCGTGATGAACCATCAGTGTCTCATCGGGCAACCCGACGATCCGCTTGATGTAGTTCTGCTTCGGATTGCCAGGAAACTTAAAGACGGCAACGTCCCATCGAGCGGGGTCTGCGAGCGCATAAGCAAACTTGCTGACAAGGATTCGATCGCCGCTAAACGTCGCGTCGGCTGTACCAGTCACAAGGTCCATGCCATGGACGAAACGACAATTCGAACAGATCGAACCAACGACCGTGCGATCCGCGCGGTCCTCGATGCTGGAACTGACTTGGTGCTGGGCACCGCACTGCGAACAAAATACATCTTTATGAGCCCCCATCAACGCTGGAGCCATGGATCCCGTGGGAATCACAAACGCTTCGGCCACAAATCCACGAAACAGAAGCGCCAGGATGATCGCTACAGCGATCGACTCAACTGTTTCCCGGTAAGCCGCCCCGCGAATTTCCTCGGCGCGTTTGGCCAGTTCCGTAAGTGGCTTCTCACCTGAATTTTGTGGGCCGCTCGACTGCGTCGATCGAGATTGTGTTTGCTCGCTGTCCACCGCTGTCGTCGGACGCGGAAGAATGGTGCGTTTTCGTGCCATGAGACATTTGTGGATATAAAAATAGGGGTAAGTATCGCGTGTTTACATATCTTAGCGTTTTTTTCGCTTCATCGGAACTTCGGTTTTTGTGGACAAACCTTGGCCTAAACTAGCGAAAAATATCCCTATTCTCGCTTGCATATTTCCAGTATTTGGTAGATTAACGGCTGATCCTTAACGCTTACAGGAGGCTACAGTTGTCTACCCAAACGTTGTCGCGAAATCGCGAAGCCGTGAAACAATGGCATTCTGAACACGCCAAGGTTAATGGGATGATCCGCGAAACACGACGCTGGATCCGGGAATCGTCGCAGTACGGAACGCCGTGTTTGCGTCATTTAGCAACTCGATTGCGTGATTTCTCCGGTCCGTTGCACGCCCAATTTCAGGGCGTCGACGAGCTTTACGATTCGCTTGGATCGGAGCGATGGTGCGTCGAAGTTGAATCCGCACAGCGCCAAGCCGCCGGTGATCATCAACATTTGCTGGTGCGGCTTGAATCTTTTGTGAGTCAATGGGAAGCCGTCACGCCTCCCTGTGCCTCCTTCGAACAGGCCCAAGATCAGCTCGAGTGGTTCTTTGATGAACTGGATCAACTGGAAGAGCGAGAATCCGACAGTTTTGAGTGGTTATTGCAAAGCGACTATTCATAAGCCGCTGAATCGAAAATACGTTGCGTCGGCAAAAAGAAATCCACCGCTCAGATAATACAAGCACGAAGCGCAAGCGAGTGAATGACGTACGTCAAACTCGCTTGCACTCTCATGCTCCAGGCTTGAAAAAAACGACAAGCATCTCATTGTTTTACTCTGTCCAGTTAGAATCCATTTGCGAATGAAGCAACCCCGCTCCATTCAGGGAAGCCCGCAGCGCTGGAATGATCGAATCGTTCGCTGCTAGCAATCTCAGCTAGCATGCTGCCGAAGTCCCATCATCCCGATAAAGCGATGCTCGAATTGATCGCCCTCTGGAAACGTCTGGACCATAAGAACCATCATGCCCACCCAAGGCCGATTCGTTCTCTGCCCACTTAGCAGATCAGCTTTTCAACGGAATGTAAGTTACAAACTTGTTACGATACGCCTCGCCAGACTTGCGTAACATGAAGATGTCAAAGTGTTAAAGACAAATTAAAAATTAAAAATCTTCAATGGAAAGGCAAGACGATGGCAAGGCACATCTTTTCAATCCGGTTTATCGCAGTCGCAACGATCTTTGCGATGGTCGGAACGTTGAACTCCGTCGGTTATACTGCGGAACTTTCCGAGCAACGGGCTGAAGCGTCTCAGTTGAAACTAAAGTCAGAGCGAGTGATCGTTTTCAAAGATGGTTATTGCCTCGTGGTGAAGCGCGGCATGGCAACCACTGATGCCAACGGTGTCGTTTTCACTGATGACGTTCCCGATGCTGCGATTCTTGGATCATTCTGGGCCGTGCCGGAAAAAGGTACGATCAAGTCGCTGGTCGCTGGCTGGGTTGATACGGAAACCAATAGCAAACGCGAAGTCACCTGCACGAGCATTATCGAAATCGTCAAATCCAACCTCGGCAAAGCTTGTTCGTTTGAAATCGGTGAGCAACGAATCGACGGAACGCTGTTGAAAATACTTTCCAACGATGAACCTATTAACGGATCTGGCGAAACGTTGCAAAGCGTTCCTTTGTTCATCAGTGCCGCCACTCCCGGAATACCGACTCCACGCGCTACGACGACAACCTTGAGTACTGTCACCGGCGCCTATTTCCTGGTTCGCACGCAGGCAGGGGATAAGATGATTCAGGCCGGCGCGGTGACCAATTTAACCATCGAAAGCATGAATAGCTCGATCGAGCAAACCGTGACCACAAAATCGCATAACAAGCGTCTGTCGATCAGATTTGGTGAAGCGAATACGCAGGTCAGCATCAATCTGATGTACTTTCGTCCCGACGTCAGATGGATACCAACCTACCGAGTGAATCTGACGGGCCAAGCGAATCCGACGGGCCAAGCGAATCTGACGCGCAAGGCACCTGTCGCCGACCAGAAGGAAAAGGATGCTGGGAAACCAAGCGATAGAAAGAAGGCCGAACTGATCATGCAGGGCGAGATCCTAAATGAGGCGGAAGACTTTATCAACGTTCCGTTTCATGTCGTCGTTGGCGTGCCCAATTTCCGCTTTCGCTCGGTCCCTTCGCCAATGGTGCTTGAGGCCACCATGCGGAACTTGCTTGGCCAGGCGGCACCAGACATTTTGGGAGTTGGAAATAACGCGTTTTCAAACGCGATCTATACACAACGTGCCGGGGAATTCCGCAGCAATCGAGCGGCTGGCGATGATGCTCGGACCGCCGTTGAATTGCCCGAGGAACTCGTCGGCAGAGGTGGCAACGACTTGTTCGTTTATGAACTCGCGCCAATGACACTGAAACGAGGTGAACGAGCGATGGTTCCCATACTGCGGACAGATGTTGTTTATCGCGACATCTATACCTGGGACATTGAACTGACGCATTCGGAGAACTATGCCCCGACGTCCGCTGCTTCACCGTCGCCGCTGGTTCTCACGGAAACGAAAATCTGGCGTCAGGTAGAGTTGATCAATAACACGGACATCCCCTGGACGACCGGCGCGGCAATGCTTGTTGACGGTCAGCAACCGTTGGCACAGGAGTTATTAACGTACACTTCTCCTGGAGGCATCTGTAGAGTGCCCGTCACCGTTTCGGTTGACCTTCGAGGCAAGGCGGACGATACGGAAGTCAATCGTGTTTTCAGCGCACTCAAGTGGCGAGGCAGTGATTATGCTCGCATTGAAGGCAAGATTGAGATCGAGCTGGCCAATAACAAGGCGGAGTCCATACCTGCCGAGGTGCGGATAAGATTTGGCGGTAAAGCCACGAAAGTATCTGATGACGGGAAGATTACTTTGGAATCGTTCCGCCTGGCAGATTGGCATGATCAACGTGGCAATCCGATCAATAACAGCAGTTCCGTTCGCTGGACTACTGTGATTCAGCCAGGCGAGTGCTTCAAGCCGACCGTCGATTACGAATTTTACCTGCAGCACTAATGACCAAACGTCGAACCATCCTGACCATTGAAGACGATACCGCCATCCGTTGCGGAATCGTTGATGCGTTGCGATTCAGCGGTTTCGACGTCATGGAATCAGCCGATGGAATCAGCGGTCAGCGCCAGGCGATTGAAAGCAGCTACGACCTGCTATTATTGGACCTTGGATTGCCGGGCATGTCGGGGTTGGAAGTCCTTCGAACGGTTCGCAAACTCCGACCAACGCAACCAATCATTATTCTCACAGCAAGAGGCGAGGAGACCGATCGAGTCCAAGGACTTCGGGATGGCGCAGACGATTATGTCGTCAAGCCATTCAGCGTTAAAGAGCTGATGGCTCGCATTGACGCAGTCCTGCGTCGCTCATTGGCAATGTCCAACAAAAATCAAGTCTCGTTTGAACAGGGTGTCGTGGACTTCGAAAGGCGAGAACTGCGTTACAACGATCGAACACGAGCTGAGTTGTCCCTGAAAGAAGCCGAGATTCTACAATACCTGACTGCGAATGCTGGTCGAGCGATTTCACGTGACGAGATATTGGCTAGCGTCTGGAAGCTCAGCCCCAAAGGAATCAGCACGCGCACGATCGATATGCATATCGCACGCTTGCGTGAGAAACTTCGCGATGATTCGGATTTGCCTTCTGTGTTGTTGACCGTGCGCGGAATGGGCTACATGTGGACGTCCCAATCGCCGGAGTCAAACCAATGAAGAAAACTTGGCAGATTTGGTTGCTCTATTCACTCTGCTTACTTGCGGTAGCAATCGCGATGTCCTGGCTGAGCCTAAAGACCATTCGTCTCGATGCACTTCGCGAAACCGACAGAGCCGAGACGGAAATGGCTCGCCGTGAAGCCGAACTCCAGGAACGAGTCAGCAGTGCACTCTACCGAATGGATCTCAAAATGCTGCCACTTGTCGCTCAGGAAGCGGCGCGGCCAGAGTATTTGTATCAGTCTTTCTACGATGTCGTGGCTCCCTCAGAACAAGCAGTTTTACCTGCCAAACAGGCAGACGAGAATGCAGCAAGGTTGCGATTGCCGTCACCCCTGCTTGTCAAATTCTCTGATTCGATCCTGCTGCATTTTCAAATCGACGTCGATGACAAGATCACGTCACCGCAGTTTCCCGAAGCCGACGAACGCAGTGCCGCCATTGCCAGCCATCACATCAGCGAATCTGCGCTGCAGCAAACTCTGGCCCGAATCCAACAAGCACAACAATCATTTAGCTACCAATCGTTGTTGCAGGAATATGCTGCGACAGATCGCGTCAGAATAGCCGAATCGGCGAACGATTCAAAAGGCTCTGATTCGCCACTTCTTGCATACAATGTTCCGGCTGTCGAACACCTTCGCAATCAAATTCAAACGGAAGCATTGAACCCAGTTCCGATCAATGACGCGACCAAAATTGGTATGCAGATTTCGCGAGGCACTCTACGTGTCAACTCTGAATTTACTCAGCGACGTGATTCAACGCAGGAATTTACACAGTTAAGTGTTGCCAACAACAGTTATGGCTATGGCAATGCAATCGGGTACGGCAATAGCCCGCAACGAACTCTTCAAAACTCGTCGACGCAATTCATGGTCGAGCCACCGCAATCCATTCCGATGCAGCCAATCTGGCTAGACGAAAACTTGATCCTGGCTAGACGCGTCCACAGCGACCATCGAGGCACGATGCAATGTTGCTGGCTGAATTGGGAAAAAATAAAAGTCGAATTGCAAGACGATGTCGCCGAATTACTACCAGGTGTTCAATTTGAAGCGTTGACACCAGAGACGGAGCTGAAGGTCGGTACTGCTTTAACCACCATTCCTGTGCAACTGATTGTTAACCGCCAAAAGATGCTGACGATGCTGGCATTTGACTCACCTAGCACCACGACAAGGTCCGCGCTGCCGCTGTCGCTTTTTGCTGCTTGGTGCAGTCTCGTCCTGGCCGCGATCGCGTCGGCATTGCTGCTGCGCGGCGTGCTGCGATTGAGCGAACGCCGCGCGGCATTTGTTTCCGCCGTAACGCATGAACTCCGAACTCCGTTGACCACGTTTCGGATGTATTCGGAAATGTTGGCCGACGGCATGGTTCCCCCAGAGAAACAGCAGCAGTATGCCAGCACGCTTAAGGTTCAGGCGGATCGCTTGTCGCATCTAGTCGAAAACGTGTTACAGTTCGCTCGACTAGAACGCGGGCCAGCGAAAATAACGCTTGAGACGGTGACAGTGAACGACCTGATGGAACGGATTCGAATCCGTCTGGAAGAGCGGGCGGCTGACAGTCAGATGCGTGTGGTGTTCGATGTTGAGCCAATACTTTCAAGTCTGCCAATTTCAACGCAACCCGCTGCGATCGAACAGATTCTGTTCAATCTCGTCGACAACGCGTGCAAGTACGCGCAAGCGTCGACCGACCGTCGCATTGTCATCTCAATTCGCAAGCCGATGAATCGAGTTCTATTCTGTGTGCAGGATTTCGGCTCAGGCATCAAAGCGGCTGACCGAAAACGGCTTTTCCAGCCTTTTCAACAATCCGATACCGCCATCGCCAACGCAGTCTCGGGCGTTGGCCTGGGTTTAGCGCTATGCGATCGCATGGCACGCTCGATAGGCGGCCGCCTCGTTAACAAGGAGTGCTCGACCGGAGCGCTATTTGTTTTGGATTTGCCGATGAGTGAAAAGTAATCTTAGATAAGCACTCTTGCATAAGTTTTCGCACATTACTCGTTAAACCGCGTGCCCATCGGGCCGCGTGTTTTGAGGCAAACGCGCGGGGCGATGCCCACGCG
>JAYVSE010000268.1:0-3462 GCA_043775635.1 Planctomycetaceae bacterium
ACAAGCGGCGGGTTTTCGGTGTTCGACGCGGTTCGGCTTCGTTGATCGTCTGTCGTTCATCACGCCGCTTGTCCGGTCGGCTTACCCTTGGCGTTGGGCGGCATCAGCTTGAATCAAGATCACCGATCAACTTCTGAGCCGACCTGCGCAGTCCAAAAAAAACCTTTATCTCCCCGCGCGGCCGAATTTATCCATGCAAAACTCACTGCCACTAATCTTTCTCGTCACCTTGACGTTGTTTTCTGGCCTCTGTGACGCCCAGGGATTCATCCACGCTTCCCGAATGTGGCACGATGGCGTGCTCGTGAAGTCCGCAGCGGTGAAGTCAAGCTTGGGCTTTCTCGCTGGGATTACCCTCTATCTTTTCTCGACACGATATCTCCAGCGGGTCGGCATTGTTTCGCCGGAGCTTCAAACCCTGTTTTGGTTCTCCGTAACTCTCATTGGTGTTGCAGTCGTGAACGGCAGGTTTCTGGAGTGGTCGGGCAGCGACCGCACCATTGCTGTGATCGTCCTCTGCGGGATTGGATGGCTTGTGCTGCGAACCGGAGTTTGAAACGGCATGTTATTGGTCAAGACGCAACTCGGTGTCAGCCGTCTGCATGGGATTGGACTCTTTGCGGCGCAGTTTATCGCGAAGGGCACTCTTACGTGGGAGTATTCACCTGACTTCGATACATCCTACGACGAGGCCGACATCGCCTACATGTCACCCGCATCGAGAGAGCAATTTTTGAAGTATGCGTATTTCGACAAGGGGCTTCGCAGATACGTGCTCTGCTTCGATGACCAGCGTTTCATCAATCACTGCTCGGACGATCCCAATATTTCTTCGACACCGCGTCGTGATGTTGCTGCCCGAGACATTCACGAGGGCGAGGAGCTTCTTTGTGACTACAACTGCTATGACGACACGTACTTTACTCGCCTCAGCATCTGCGAGTCCGAGTTGGCGTGAACCGTTGCCTAACGATGCGATGCAGCTAACGAGTTCCGCATGTCATGTCTCCTGCTTGGCTTCACCCGCAGGAACCACGGCACGCTCTCCCGTAGCTGATCTTGTTCTCGTTCGATCGTTTGATTCCAGCGCCGCGTGAAACATTCGGGGACCGTTCTATGCAAATCGTCGTTACCTCGGGCACGGGAGAAGGCCCGACCCCACTTGCAGCATTTGACGCAGCCTTACTCAGCGCCGGCGTTGCCAATTACAACCTCATTTACCTGTCGTCCGTCATCCCGCCCGGCAGCAGCATCGAACTGCGACGATTCGTCCAGCCCTCCGACGAATACGGCCATCGTCTTTACCTCGTAGCGGCGCGTCACCACGAGCATCGTCTCGGAAGCTCGGCGTGGGCGGGGTTGGGTTGGACGCAAGCCGAAAAGACCGGGCGTGGGCTATTCGTCGAACTGCACGGCACGAGCAAATCAGAGGTCGAGGAAGCAATTGACGCTACCCTTGGGTCAATGATCGCCAAACGTGGGCAATCATACGGTCCGGTGCATTCTGAGATAGTTGGCGTTGAATGCCACGGCAAACCGGTGTGCGCCTTAGTGGTTGCCGTCTACAAGAGCGCTGGTTGGGACGACTGAAGCAACTTACGCGGAGAACAAAGGGCGGAGAACAAAGGTGTCCGGAACCGTTTTTTCCCCCGGACCGATTCAAAGGCAAAACAAACGCCGCCCAACAAGCGGGTCAAGCCGACACGAACAAGCAGCGGTTTTTGGGCCTGCGAAGGTCTTTGGTTTCGTTGAAAGTCTGTCCTTATTCACGCCGCTTGTCCGTGCGGCTTACCCTTGGCGTTGGGCAACAAGAATCTGCCTTCCACATCCTTTGACCTCTGTTTCGGATTCGACGACAGTCTTCGCTAGACACTTTCCGCCTGAATTCTCTCTCACCCCACTCAACCCACCGGGAGTCGCCACCGTGCATCAGAAACTAGAGATGTTGCTTCGTCGTCTTCGTGCATTGGCCAAAGCGTATGATCGCCTTGCCCGCGCAGTTCCAAATCCCAAGCAGGCCGAAGTCAAAGCTGATAATGCCCTCAGCGCGGTCTTGGAGTCACTCAGTGACCCTGACCTTGGAACTGCACTGGAGGAATTAATTCCCAATGCGCGCAAGCACATCCTCGAAGACCCCAATGCGTTCCTCGTGGAATTTGAAAATCAAGGGCCGCAATTATTGCTCCTCGAAAAACGGCTCGTCGAATCTGCCGGCGTGAAATCAAAACACATGGAAATCATGCGGCGGCAGTGCCGCAAAAACATCGGTGATGCCAAAGAGTTTGTCACCACAATCGCTTCACTCAAACAAGAATTGGTGCAGTCGCACGACCAAGCAAAAACGGAAATTGCAAAGTCACGTGAGATTCCGCGAAAAGAAAAGAAGGAACGCAAAAACAATATTGCTCAGGGTGTAACTTCCGCCGTGTTTGGAACGGCAGTCATCGCAACCAATGCGCAACTTCCTGTTCTTTTTGCATTCTCTTACGGTCTTGGCGGCAGCGCACTCCATCAGGCTATGCGTGACATCGTCGGCTCCCCTGTATGAAGTGTTGCCCAACAAGTCGGTCAAGCCGAGCGGCGGTTGGACGGTTTTCGTGTCTTCCAAGTCGCTGGCCGCCGCCCGGCTTACCTTGGTCGTTAGGCGACAAGTCCCCGCCTGCTAAACTAGACTCCAATGGCGCTCTCCCAAGAAGCAATTCGCCAACTCGATGATCTTGGATACACGTCCGACAAGGAACGTGAATTCTACCGATCTATCTGGGAATCCGAGGGGGAATCGTTCTTCTGGGGGTTTCTCGAAAAAGAACAAGAATCCCGCGATGCGTGCGGTCACTGGGCACCGCGGTTGCGCGAATACGCGGCCCAATGTCGGAATGCGCATCCGCTCCCAACCGTTGAGTCGCTGTCCGACGTTGATCGCGCCAAGTACCACATCTTCTGCGAGAAAGTCACCAACTCTAGTCACACAGAAGAGATTAAAGCGCGTAAAAAGCACCATATTGTTATTCTGTATAGTTCACCGGTGGGCCTGCTTGCCCTCCGCGACATTGTAGGCCCGCCATGCGATTCCACGATCCATTTGCTTGATGTCGAGAATTCACACTGGTTCAATGAAATCTACACAGTTGATGTTAAACCCTTCTGGTGGTATTCCTTTTTTTGGTGGTCGATCAAGAACGCAGTTGACTTACACGAGCACGATGCCGACTACATTGCCAAAAACTATCCCAAACCGGACGGGATCACTTATTGGGTTGTCACCGATGGGTGCCAATGGGGCGATTTGGCTGGTGGTGCGAATCATGAATTGTGGAAATGGGACGGTGCCAATGCTGAACCGATCGAGGTCTACGCCGTTGACACGTACTAATGTCGCCTAACGATCAAATGCAGCCGACTGCCGGTTCGGCGGGTTCAAAATGGTAAGTCAGTCGCCGGCAGCGGCTGATTTGTGGCGTT
>JAYVSE010000269.1:0-6015 GCA_043775635.1 Planctomycetaceae bacterium
GCAAAACTTTTGCAGATTTCAGAGAACGAAATTGCGGTCGTAAAATATCGGTTGATTGAACGCTTGGCAAAAAGCGTCCAGTTAATTTCGGGGGCATCAACACGTGAGCCTGTACTTGACTTAGTCGCAACCAACCTGCTGACAACGGTCTGGGAATCGATGCGTCCGAGCTGTCCAAAACGTAGTACACTTGGCAAATACATCTTAAAAATATTGCCACCTGATTGGGAAGATTTTATAACATTTCATCTTGTAACACTCAGTTGTACTTTTTGCAACGCAAACTTAATGGAGCTGCAAACATCAGGTGAAGTACCTGACAAGGCAAGTCAGCACATGCGATTATTCAACTCCACCATCGGGTTTCTGAACCGTGGCCGTGCTTGAGTCGGGTCACGGCTTTAGAAATTCGCGTTCTAACCCTCTCGCCACGGCTTCGGTTGAGCGTCTCGCGTAAATACGGGAGGGTGTGTCACTGGCTTGTCCCCGTCGGGCGACGTTCACAACGGGTGTAACCGGCGATCCGCCAGTTAAAAGCGACGCTTTTTGCGGTGTTTTTGAATTTAGGCGACACCGAATCGTTGCCTAATTCCACGTTATATGGACTATGGCCATCAACCACTCGATACGACAGGAAGATTTGACGACAGGAAAATTAACAAACTGCAATTCTTAATTTTCCTGTCGTAAAATTTTCCTGTCGTCCCTGGCATCAATGGGCAACATTAAGTCGAGCAATTCGTTCCATTGGGGCTCGAGTTGACGAAGTTGTTGGCCGAGGTGCCCGGTCCCTATCAAAACCTCTTGCTGGGCGGGATCAGAACGCAGTCCGCCAGGGAGTATTCTGGCTCATTCGACCCATAAGCGTGAGCCAATTGCGACTGGCCGAACTGACGCCATCCTTCGCGTTCCTCTTGCCAATTCAAGAACGTGGCGAAATCGACCACCTCACGGATTCGATCTTCCGGCATATTTTGCAGCAGTTTTTCCAACGTTTCCCGCGTACTCATAGCAAATCTCCGTATCAAGGCTCAACATTTTCCAGCTTCCCATATTCTACGCTTTACGTCGGTCCGATCATAGAGTTGAACCCCGTCGTAGCATCCGGTCGGAACAATATCGATTCAAAATTTCGCTATTAAATTCAGTGTCAAGACCAAATATTTAACAGCCCAGTTATAACCCAGTTTACCCCGGCGTTTACCCTGTCGCTCTTTTTTCACTTTTCCTCACCCTGGCATGCTCCATGCATTACGACTCCGATTGCCGAATTCTCAAATTCTCTCCGAACGACCTCACCATCTTCATGGAAACGGAGTTTGGCAGTTGGATGGATCGATGGCAGGCGGAGCAGCGGAACGGGAAAGGAGATGGAGAAGTTGCCAGAGAAAATGGTTTGCCGATTGCATTGGTGATATCGGGCATCAATGAGTGCGAGCCCGACAAAAAAGACGAGCACCTGGAGCTAATCGCCGCGATGGGGATTGCGCACGAAAGGTCATTTCTCGAGCAGCTTCGTCACGATGGTCACCAAATTGCTGAGCTCGACGCCGGTTCAGCCAGCCTTGCAGATACCATCAACGCGATGCATCAGCGGAAGCAAATCATCTTCCAAGCACGGCTTGAGCATGGGATCTCCGGCGGCTTCGCCGATTTCCTAGTTCGCACTGCTGGTCCATCTGTTCTCGGTGATCACCACTACGAGGTCTGGGACACAAAGCTCGCGAGGACCCCGAGAGCCTCGTTCATCATCCAGTTGTGCGCCTACTCAGATATGCTTGAGCACACTCAGGGGCGGAGGCCGAACGGATTCGAGGTTGTGCTGGGAACCAACGAGCGTGTTCGGTTCCTCACGAACCGATTCATCTATTACTACCGTGCCCTGAAGCACTCGTTGCTGGAATTCCATCGTCAGTATGCTGCCGGAAATTTCCCACATCCCGGTTTGTCGAAGAGTTTCGGTCGTTGGAATACGTTTGCCCAGCAAGTTCTCGAAACATCAGATCACCTGAGTCGCGTCGCCAACATTTCACGAGGTCAGATCAAGAAGCTGGAAGCGGCTGGAATTGCGACCATGACCGACCTCGCCGGTACTACGATTGATCGAGTCCCCCACATTCTTCAGCAAGTCCTTCAAAGACTCAGGACTCAGGCACGGTTGCAGTTGGAATCGCGTGACAAGGAACGGCCGCAATTCCAGATGCAACGCTTTGATGATCACTCGGCTCGACGTGGTCTTGCTCTTCTCCCACCCTCGTCCTCCTTGGACGTCTATTTCGACATCGAAGGATTTCCACTTCGCGAAGGGGGCTTGGAGTATCTGTTGGGGGCCATCCATCTGGAGAACGGCGATCCGCAGTTCGTCGAGTGGTGGGCACACGACGACGCACAAGAAAAAAAAGCCTTCGAGGGTTTCGTCGACTGGACGTATACACGCTGGCGGTCTGATCCGACCATGCACATCTACCATTACGCGGCCTACGAGGTCGTCGCGATGCGAAACTTGATGGGCAAGTACGCGACGCGGGAACGTGAAGTCGATGATCTGCTTCGCAACCAAGCGTTCGTTGACCTTTACACGGTTGTTCGTCAGGGATTGATTGTCGGAACACCCAGCTATTCGCTGAAGGACATCGAGCGGTTGTACATGGAAGTCCGTAAAGGCGAGGTGACGACGGCCGGCGGCTCTATGGTCGCCTATAACCATTGGCTGGAAAGTGGAGAGAGCCAGGACTGGCGAGATTCTAAAATCCTGAAGGAAATCCGCGACTACAATGAAGTCGATTGCGTTTCAACGTGGCGACTCGCCGAGTGGCTCCGAAACGTCCAATCCAAGTCGGGTCTCAGATACGTTGCCCCAGACAATGGTGACCAGAAAGAAAGTGGCGGTTCCGACGAAACAGTGCTTCCGGCCACACAGTTGTCTGAGCGAATGATCGCTGAAGTTGAATCCGGTACGATCAAGAACGACGAGTCGCGCCACGTTCAGCAATTGCTGGCCTAGCTGTTGGAATTCCATTGGCGGGAAGCCAAGCCGGTCTTCTGGAGAAAGTTCGATTGGCATGGCAAGACCGAGCAGGAACTGATCGACGATTTCGATTGCCTCGGCGGTCTCCGGCGCACCTCGAAGCAACCCATAGCGATCAAACAATCGTATTTGTACGAATACCGATACGATTCCGACCAGGACACAAAGTTGCACGAGGGATCGAACTGTTTCTTCGCCCACGACCTGTTAATTCGCACTACGATTGAAACCCTTGACTTGGATCAGGGGCTGGTCGAGATCAAACTAGGCGCAAAGGTCGCGCATGACGTCAACTGGCAATGGTTTTTGTTCGACGAAATCAGATCAAGTGTTGGTCAATACGGTGATCAATATTCGCCTTTCCAAAGGACTGCTTCGTGATCCTGGGCGTTCCTATCCGCGAAACGTAACTGGCTTTTTGAGTGTCTCTCAAATGGCAAACAATTAGGCGTTACGCCGGCATGGATTCATGCCCGTATCGGCAGTGGGACGATTGAAATAGAGAAGGACCGGCACTTCAACTGCAATCTTTTCCCTGACACCGCCGACGAATTTGCCAAGCTCCAACGCTTGGTTTCAAACTCCCAGGCCAAATCCAACATTTCTAAGAGGCAGCACGGTGTATAGTTATTGAACACCGCTCGCTATGCCAAAAAAATCCCGGTTTGGGCTGTCCGCCTGGGCCCGGGCTCGCGCACCCTAAACTCGAAAAAGGAATTTAAAAAAACGTATCAGGACTTGGCAATATTTAAGACCCTGGCTGATCCGGCGGAGCACACACGTGCCACGCGAACCATCTCGTACCTTCCTTTTTCCGAGCAGGCTAAAAACATAGCGCAATTGTTATCACCGCCAAAAGCGAAGTAGTCAATCCCCGACAACATGCTCTATCACCAAGCATTTGCCAAGCATTTGCCCTTGTTGATTTCTTTCGAGCAATCGATCTGGTATGGTGAATCCCGTGGAAGAAACCGGAACAAAGTAAAGCACTGCCACTACCCGTTCAAGCTGCGCCTCTCAGCAGGCGAAACCCGGCCATAACGAAGGGCGACAGCAACCTTATTCTCACAATAGGATGCATTCATGCCATTTGCTCAACCACACTGTCGCACAGGCAACTTGCTTTTTATTGCACTCCTGCTTGGATGCTCGCCCGATAATAACGAGGTGCAAGTTCAGGGGGAAGCAGTTCCTGCAGCAACAGTCAGGGAACGTGCGCCTGAAATAGTAAGTGAGCCGCGAGCCGTTACTCCGGAAGTAGGGAATCGTGTTGCTAGCGACAATGCTACGGCCAACCGCGAGGGGAAGCCAGCGGATGAAGTTGGCATACTCTTTTCGGAACGGATGGCCAAATATGAAAAGGAGTTAGCGCAGTGGCAGTCATCAGTTGACCGAAATGCGGCCATTGAGAAGGAACTCGCGATGGCAAGGGCAACGCTCGCTACATTGATTGACTCACAACCGGTGCCGCAAACTTTTGAACAGCGACAGTGGAGTACGTTTGATGAAAAATACAAAGCAAATGCAACACTATTTACAACCGATAACGTCCGCACAACTTTGAAAAAATTCGACGGCAAGACAATTGAAATTGAAAAAGACAAGTTAATCGCTGCCGACCGACTCTACATTAGTAGTGCTTATGCCGAACTTGCGGCGTACAAAGAGAGCGTCAAATACTGGCAGAGTGAACAGGAAAAAGAGAGTGTTCGAATTGCCACGCTAGGGAACAAGCTAGCTGTTACCAACGTTCGGAAGCCAGTTCCGCCAAATCGAAATGTAATCGTGGTTGAAATTCAAGATCGAGTGGCGGCGGAAAAGCGGCGAGAAACGCCTGCCCCGCGACCCGACCGAGAAGCGAAGTTAGAGAACGAGCGAGAGAAAGGATTATGTGACAAGTACGGGATAAATGATGAGGATAATGGAACACTATTCGAGTTAATGTTGTTCGATGCTAGAGGCGAGAAAATTCGATCGCTAACAAAGAGCTACAAACTGGTCAATCGTGAGTATGCTGAATCGCTCAAGTCGAACGATTTTCGATTCGAGCTTACTCCACAGCAACGGTTTGAAGCCTTCTGCGAATTGTCTGCGGTGAATCAAGTCTACGCTGAAAGGCATGATTCTGCGGGGGCAAACAAGGAGCTACAGCGCATCTACCGCTACTCGTTTATCACGGAAAAACAAGCCCAGAGCATTCTGAATGAATTCGAGTTTGCAGTAATCAGCATAAGATACGAGAAAGAGCTTGATGGGTCGATAAGTCGTCACGAGTCGGAACCACTCGCTATCTTTCTGGCGGGCTCGGAAGATCTCTCAAGTCATAGTAGATTTCAAAGGGAGTGGGAAACAGAGTCGCTACAAAAGGCAAAAAAAGAGGCCGAGGCGGAACGCAGATATTTTGCCGCACTTCCCGACGAGGCGAACAAACATCAAGAATGGTTAGAACAATTACGCGAGCTTAAAGACAAACACCTCGCCGAAGAGGTAACAATGTTGGCTAGGATTCGAGCCGATAACGAAGAGTACTATCAGCTAATGGCCAAATACAACAAACTCGGCGGCCCACGTTTTGGCGTTGCCGAACAAATGAGAAGGGAGTTCTACTTCAAATACTGTGCTCTCCGAGAAGTTTACAGCAGCACCTCGTTCCGCGTGACTAGTTACAACAATGTCACGATATCAAAGCGGATGAAAGAGTTCCAAGTTGAATTTGGTATCTCTGATGCTCTGGCAGAGGAAATACTCGTCGAATACTGGCAAAAAAACGGAGAGGGTATGGCGGCAATACGCAAACGGCACATCCGCGATCAGTAATATCGAGGCTATCAATAAGACGTACAGACCGAGTCAGGAAAAGTGCTGTCATGTCGCGGAACGCTTCGCGAGGGTCAGCGACGGTCTTAATTCTTGGCAAGCCCTGATTCAAAATATTTTTTGAATTCCGTTTTTTGAGTCGAGTGTGGACGTGCGCAGGCGGACGCCAA
>JAYVSE010000270.1:0-14223 GCA_043775635.1 Planctomycetaceae bacterium
GCTCGCGATAATACGCTGCGGATCTGGAACGTCGATTCCTGGGAAGTCGAAAAGACAGTCCCAATCGATCGGCACTACGATCGTTCGTTTGAGTGGCAGGAAGGTGATCGCAAGCTGGTAGCCCGCGCGTTAGATGGTGCCATACTGGACGTCGACGTTGCATCCGGAACGACGACCAAACGAACGGGCAATCCTGCGCCGATCAATCTCATCCGTCCGCTCGGAGTTCATGCCGATGGCCAACGTGGCTGGACGATCATGCCGGGAGGAGTGTTACGGGGTCAAGGAACGAAAGGTCGCGGACCACTTGGCTCCATCATTCTTGGCCTGACCCGTCAGCAACATGCGACGATCGACCGGAGCGGCAATTTGCGAGGTTCCATGTTAACCGATGCAAGTTTGGCTTGCGTCGTTGTGGACCCGGCCGGGCAACAGACAACTGTCCCTTGGAACGTGTTTCAAAAACAGTATGGTTGGGTCAATGATGAGGCGAAAGTGTCGTTGTTGTTTCCTGAAAGTGGCTTGGAAGCGACAGAAAAATCGAAACTGGTCAATGACTTTCCTAATGATCGCAAAGCAGCCGAGAAAGCAATTGCACTTGGCGGCTATGTTCGAATCCGAGTCGACGGACGAACGCTTCAAGTGACTAAAGCAATCGATCTACCCAAGCAACCGTTTGAAGTTCGGTGGGTTGAATTGAGTGGAACTCAAGTAACTGATACAGATCTCGAAATCCTCCAAGGTATTCTTTCACTCAATTCTCTCGCGATCGGATCGCCCCAAATCACCAACGATGCGCTTGTTCGCATGGGGTCGCACCCACACCTTAGGCGATTGCACTTGGCGAGCTCTCAATGTGCGGACGGATTGGATCTTTCAGGTTTCCCCGAACTCGAGGAATTAGGCCTTGCCAATCTACCGCTCAGCGATCCATTCGCACCGCAATTGAGTGCGTTAACGCGATTGAGGTATCTCGATTTGACCAATACCAAGTTAACCGATGCTGTCGCACCAGCCCTGGCGGAACTGAGTGGCCTCCAAACACTGGCGTTATTCCCAACGGCCGGAGACGCGACACTCAAAGCAATCGAAGCAACGCAGTTGAAAAGTCTGGGAATCGTCTCCAGTGTTTTCACTGCAGACTCGGCGGACTCCTTGTCAAAACTCACGTCCCTTCAAAGCCTTACTTTGGACGGACAAGGATTATCCGATCGTCATGTCGAGGCACTCGCGAATTGCCCACAACTAACCAGCGTATCACTTAGTAATGGGAAACTCACTGATGCCTGCGGTCCAACGTTGGCTAAACTGCAATCGGTCCGTCGACTCACTCTTGCTGGAACTGAAATCACTGACAACGCGTTGCGAGAAATCGCCAAGATGAAGTTGGACTACCTAGCACTCTCCACCGTCACTGGCATTTGCGGCAGCGGATTCGACGCATTCGGCGAATCCACGCTCCGTGAATTGACGATTTACGGTGCCAAGGACTCTGAAGAACTCATGTCGCTGCGGAATGCGAAAAAGGTCCAAACGTTTATCATTTCAATTGATAACCCCACAGCTCGACTGATCGAGGCGTTGAGTGAATTGCCAGATTTGAGCCACATCCAGCTTCAGCCTTGGCCCGCTGATGCTAACGTTTCGATGGCCAACTTCAAGAGTTTGACTTCCATCATGCTCTATGACGCCCACCTGCTGAAGCCGTCAGATTTTGCCGCGTTTGCAACAGCTCCCAAACTCTTTAAGGTGCATGTTTACTTGGGTGAATGGTCTGCCGAACATTTCTCCGAAGTCGCAAAAATACCGGACTTAAAGAACTTGGTATTGCAGGCGATCACAGCAAACCAAGCGGATCTTGACGCATTCAAAGCTCAGCGTCCGAACTGCGCAGTTGAGTTGGTCGGATGTACGATTCGATAAGCCCATTCAAGCAAAAGTGAACAGTGACGTGCCGGATAGTAAGCGTCATGCGTCAAATAAGTGTCGCCTTTCGCTCCGAGGATGTAGCGATCTTCCGTTCTTTCGCGGCGCGAAAGATAACACTAAAAAACCGCACGACGCTAAGCAAATCTTCTGTTTCCCTGGTATCCTTATAATTCAAACGAGAAGAGTTTGGTATTTCTGATGCTTCCCAAACCCACGTACTCAGTCCCCTGAAATGTTCGATGAGCCAACCCAACGATCATCTCGATGAATCGGAGTTACAGAGTACACAGGACACGGACGCAACTGTCGATCATCGTCCCGAGTCGACGATTTTCGGCGACTATGAGTTACTCGAAGAAGTAGCTCGTGGCGGTATGGGTGTGGTCTACAAGGCGCGGCAAGTTTCGCTTGACCGAATCGTGGCGATTAAAGTGATTCTGACTGGGACCGAGGCCAGTGCCGACGAACTCGCGAGATTTCGTTCCGAAGCGCAGTCGGCTGCGCGTTTGGATCATCCCTACATAGTCCCTGTTTATGGCTATGGAAGCATGGAGGGACGACCCTATCTGGCGATGGGACTGGTCGATGGTCCCAGCATGTCTGCCATCATCGCGCGCCATGGACGTATGGATCCAACCGTTGCGGCAGAGTTGATATTGAAGGTGGCACAGGCCATCGACTTTGCCCACACACAGCAAGTCGTCCACCGCGACATGAAGCCAGGGAACGTGCTGGTCGATTCAAGTGGTGACCCTCGGATCACCGACTTTGGCCTAGCCAAACGGCAGGACTCAGATCAGGGACTAACGGCCACAGGGCAGGTGCTAGGTACACCAGCCTACATGGCTCCGGAGCAAGCAGCCGGTTTGGACGTCGGGCCATCCGCAGATATTTACAGCCTCGGTGCAACCCTCTATGCCGCAATCACGGGCAAGCCACCGTTTGTCGCCGACTCGATTCCTGAGCTATTGATGAAGGTCGCCGAAGAGTTGCCGGCGCCACCGCATGACGTGCTAACGAGTATCCCGAAGTCGCTCAGCGATATCTGCATGCGAGCATTGGCTAAAGAGCCAGCAGATCGATATCCCACTGCGGGTGAATTGGCGGAAGATCTTTCTCGCTTCATGGCGGGGCACGCGATTCACCGGCGCAGTGGAACGAAACAGCGTTCGGCAATGCGGATCGCCGCCGGCTTGCTCGTACTCGGAGCAATTGGAACTGCGGCATATTTGACGCTTGGCAAGAAAGAGAATGCCGTAAAAGAAAATGTGTTGTCCAATACGCAAGCAGCAACCGAGCCCAAGGCTTCCGCCTTGAGCGAGCTAGAACAGCGTTTTTTATCGAATTTGTCGCTCGTCGACGAATCGCTCCTGCCTCCCGCCGACAATGGCGGCGCGGACTTTCGTTTTGCGAAAGCCGCTGACTCGTACAAGTTGGCTTTCGAGGAGTATGGGCTCGATCCCGCACAGCCGATCGATGGGGAACGTGTACGAGAATTGAATAAGCGGCTACCAGAATTCGTCGAGTCGATGCTGAATGCACTTGAACGTTGGGAGTACTTTTCCACCGTGGAGAAGTGGGACGATGGGCCGTCGCTGCGATCTCTGCAGTCAGAACTTGAAACGGTCGACTGGCGTCGCAAGCTGCGGTTCCTGCGTGAAGACAAAAGTGCGGAGGGCATCGCTACCCTGTTGAAGGATCTCGATCTCAAGCAGATCAGTTCGGAGCAAGCGGAAACCGTTGCTATGTTCCTGCTGACACAGCCGCCAGAAATGAACGAGATTGCACAACGGGAAATCGCTAGGCTGCATGCCGCGCAGCCAAAGGATTTCTGGCTCAACGTGATTTTTGCACGCGATAAGTTCAGACAAGGAAAGGCCAAGCCGGCGGAGTTATCGACATTTGCCGCCGAGGCGCTTGCGCCACTTCGAGCGGCCTTGGTCGCAAGACCGAAGCAGTTTCAAATTCACGATATGCTTGCATATGCGTATTCACGCATGGGAAATCGAGAAGCGGCTGATCGCGAAGCTGATGCGGCCCTTACTTTGAAATTTCCCGTCGCTTCCAAACCCTTGGCCGCCATGCGACGTGCCATCGCCGAGCGTGATTTTTTAGTGGCGATTCGCGAAGCAAACAAATTAATCGAGATGGAAATAGTGAGTCCTCGATTACATGCTCAGTTGGCAACGCTGTACGCATTGACGGGCGATAATGCTAAAACTGAAATCGAATTTGCAAAGCTAGCTGACTTGAGCGGTCCATGGAAGGATTCTGGGATTATCGTTGACGATGCGGCAGCAAGTATCGTGATCGCGGATGGGGCCGAGAATCGAATGAAAACGATGGCAAGCTACGTTCGAACAAATTCAATGTTTTGGCACGAACAGATCACTAGTCGACGGCTCAACTCGATCGAAGATCTGCGGGTTTGCGCTTCGGGGATTTGCATACCTGACCTATTAAGTGAGCGAATCGAGTTGGCTAGGCGTATGGCATCGATGGCCCCAGAATCCGCAAGTGCACAATACTCTTTGGGTGCCAATTTATGGCAATCGGGAAATTACTCGACTGAGGCACTGCAGGCACTACAGAAATCGCTGACGCTCAAGCCTGAAGCGGCGGGCTATTTGTTCTGTTCTGCCGAGCAGGCGGCAATGTTTGTACCGAGCGGCCAGGCGCTGTGTTATGAGCAGCTAGGCTCCTCGACAGATGCGTTGCGGGCCCATTTCTTGGCGATCAACTCTGTGATTCCGCAGGACACATGGATGCGGTATCGGACGATTGCAGAACTAAGGGACTACGCAATCCGAAATCATGTCATGGAATCCGAGCTTCTGGAGCCTATTGCAAGCGATCCAGAGCGACGCGGCTTGATGGCGATGACTATTCTGCGTGCTACGCTCGCACGAGTGAACGGAGACCGCCCACTATTCCAATCCCGAATGCGTGATGCCCGCAATATCGCAATGTACGAGCCTCCGATGCTCTGTGAAATGTCTCGGTTCGGCGACGGGCCGCTGATGCTACCTGTTGCAATCGATCAGGCTAACGCATCACCTAATTATCCATACGCCCTTTTCTCGCTTGCACTGGTTGCAGTGCGGGCGGGCGATTATTTACTGGCATCCAATGCACTCGACCGATGCAAGCCGATCGTGTTAGCAATGCTAAACGAAGATCCGACAGTCATGGAACACCATTGGACAACCGCGCACGTCGTGATTTGGAACTCGCTTCAAGGACGTCTTGCGATGCTACAAGGAGACCATCTCAACGCTTGCGAGTACCTTTCAATCGCATACGATCTGGACTGGCGAGAAGCAGATTATCGCGGTTGGTCGGGGAATTGGGATGCCCATTGCGCGGACTACTCCGTTGCCTTGCTCAACGTTGGTCGAATCGACGACGCACTTCGAGTGGCAAACAACGTCACGACTTGGCGCCCCTACCAGTCGCGAGGTCACCATGCGCTAGGACTGATCCACCTTGCGGCGGATCGATTAACGGCGGCGACTACTTCGTTGCAGCGTGCCGTGGGACTCGATCCTCTGGATGCTTGCGCTATGATTGACCTTGCTCGCGCGCAGCGAATGAGCAAAGACGTCGTGGGGGCGATGACCAGTCTGACAAAAGCCATTGATTTGACGAACGACGGCTTAGCGCGAGACTTTCGACTCACGGCTCTCGAAGCGGCTGACTTAGCGATTCAGATTGCTGACGACAAATCCGTTGACAAGCCAACCCGTCAGGCGGCTGCGCAAGATGCTCTACGCTGGATGCAAGCCGACCTAGATCATTGGCTCCAGCGCTACCAAACTGGCGAACTGTTCAACGTCGCAGCCGTTGCACAAAATCTACCGCGAGTTTTAGAACACCCAGTACTCGAAAGGCTCAATGCAATTGTCAAAGTTGCACCCCTGTCGGAATCGGAACGTCAAGCTTGGAATGATACATGGCGCCAAGCAGTAATCACACGAGACGAGTCCATAAGACGATATGCAGAATTTCCAGCTGACCGATTGGCTCATTTTCAAGAGCAAGACGACAAAGCAAACACCGATGCAGCTCAATGGGTACTGGCAAAAGGAGGCCACATCCTCTTTCAGGAACTCGCAAATCAAGGCAGAACACTTCGCGCAAGTTCAAAAAGAGAGCTACCTCAAGACAAATTTCGGATCGTAACTGTGTCGCTCTCCGATTGCGATGTAACCGATGAAGAACTCGAGCAATTGGAGTCTTTGACCAATTTGCAACGGCTTTTCCTCGACGGAACTCGGGTGACTAGCAGGAGATTGCTTACAACCTTGACACACTTGCCGGACCTGTTCGAGTTGAACCTGGAGCGAACCGAGGTTGATGACGATTTGTTGCCAGCGCTAAGATCGATACGCAATCTCTATTTAAGGAGAACCAAGGTCTCTGCTGCGGGAATTGCTACGCTGGGTGATCGTTCGGACGAATACGAAATTGTCCATGAATCGATTCGACCGCTCGGTCCATTGAATGTCATCGATGAACAGGAGAGTGAAACGCGAAACGCTCTGTCGTTCGGGTCGGGTTCGCAAATAGTGCCCCCTGAGATCATCGAATTTGGACAACCGTTCACCCTGGAGATGGTCGCTAGATGGCGGCCATCGTTACCTAACAACGAGGCAATTGTTGCACGATTTGTCGAGTCGAGTTCTTCCGGAAAGCCCGGTGGTGGGTGGCCGACCTGGAGTCTCTTTATTGGGCAACATGGTCACTTGAGAATCGGCGCTGCAACACAGACGGTGCCATGGCTGGATATCCATGCGGGTCCTACGAATCCTTATGTAAATCACGAATCTCCCAATCACCTCGCCTATCAATTCGACGGTACAACATTAAAAGGTTTCTTGAATGGCAAGGGATTTAAAGGAATTGAGATTCCGCTCGCTGGCAAGGGGAACCTGATGACCTGCAATTTCGGTGGTGTCCCAGGACACGATGATTGGGTCTACGATGGCTTGATCGACGAAGTACGCATCTCGTCGATCGCACGTTATGACGACGACTTTACCCCTGTCCGACGTTTTGAATCGGATGAACAAACCCTTGCGTTATATCATCTTGATGAAGGACACGGGGACATCGCTCACGACGCATCTGGCAATGGTCGCGATGTCAAAATCGTGTTGCCAAGCTGGGTTCCTGAGTCAGAGGTGTATCGATGAACGAAACCCTATTACCCAGTTGCGCAGCCGACTATGAACTCCTCACAGAGCTAGGCACCGATGGTCCGTCGCGGGTTTATCGCGTTCAGCAGAAGAGCCTCGATCGCACCGTCACTCTCTATCTCGTGCGGCTTGATGATCTCGAGGGTGCTGACGAAGTCGAACGTTTTATCACGGGAGCACGAGCAGCAGCGCGGCTCGATCATCCAGCACTTGTACGAGTCTACGATGTGGGCCAAGGGGATGGCTGGGCGTATGTCGCGTCTAGCTTTGTAGAAGGGAAATCGCTCGACACAATCGTTCAATCAGGGCCACTCGAGCCCAAACTGGCTGCGGAATTGGTGCGGAGAGTGGCCGTTGCATTGGCCTCAGCGCATAAACAGGGCGTGATCCATGGTGCCATCGAACCACGCTGCATTCTGGTCGATGCAGCTAAGCAGCCACGCGTTTCAGGATTCGGTTCGGCTCGGTCACTGGCTCAGGGCGCGACACTGACCAAAGCCGATGGTGTATTGTCGGCATACACGGCACCGGAACGGGTGGTTGATTCCTCGACAACCAAAGACCCGCGAATCGATGTCTATGGACTCGGGGGACTGCTCTATACAGCGCTCACTGGCAAGCCACTCTTTGTAAAAAGTTCGTTGGCGGATCTCGCTGTCGCCATTGCAGAGGAGATACCGACGCAACCATCGAAACTGCGAGCAAAGCTACCCAAAGATTTGGACGCGATCTGTCTGCGTTGTTTGGCCAAGCGACCGGAAGATCGCTTTGCAGATGCGGCTGCCGTGGCCACTGCGTTACAGCGTTGGTTGAAACCAGACTCGGTTCCCGTGATCGCTGACCCGATGACCGATACGGTTGCATTCTCCGGTGCGTCGACGCGCCGCATGGCGGGAGTTAAACATCCCGCCATCACGAAGACATTGCGCAAGCGTTCACTCGTCGCGATCGTCCTTGGCATGGCCATGATCCTCGGTGCAACTGCCTGGTGGGGACTAGGCCGATTGCGAACCAAGACCGACACGGCTGGCAACTCTGATGCGTTAAGCGGCCAACGTCCAGCTTTGGCGGTAGCTCCTTTCGACGAGCCCTCGGCCAAGCGATTCCAGCAAGAATGGGCTCGCTATCTTGGAACGGAAGTCGAAGTGACCAATTCCATCGGAATGAAGTTCCGGCTGATACCGCCTGGTGAGTTCGACATGGGTTCGACGGATGAAGAAATTCAAACTCGACTACAAAGTTTCGCCGCGACCAGTCCGGATCGTGACGCAGGCACCGTCAAGTTCATGAACGATCAAATCAACAGCGAAGGACCTCGGAGACGAATTCAAATAACCCAGCCATTCTGGTTCAGTACCTACGAGACAACCATTGGCGATTTCCAGCGGTTCTGCGATGAGACGGGCTATGTCGCTTACTCGGAACGAAGGAAACTCCAAACTTGGGGGATCGATGAGAGCGGACGTTACGTCATGGGAACCCATTTCAATTGGCGAATGAACGGAGAACCGGTTGATCCGCGACGTGCGGTCGTCTCGCTAAGCTGGTATGACATGGAGGCCTTCTGTCACTGGAATACGTGGCGTGAGGGGGTCGTCTATCGGGTGCCAACAGAAGCGGAGTGGGAATACGCTTGTCGTGCCGGCACCACGGGCAGCACCTTTTGCGCTACCGAGCGACTCCGGGAATATGCGAATGTACCTGATCAATCATTGCACCGCGTGTTTACCCTGGAAGGGGGCCTCACATGGCATCCGTGGGATGACGGATTCCCGACCGTTGCGCCGGTAGGCAGTTTCTTGGCAAATCCGTTTGGCCTCCATGACACGATCGGAAACCTTTGGGAAATATGCTCGGACTGGTACGCACCGGACGCCTTTGCCAAAGGAGAACGGATCGATCCAACCGGCCCGATAACGGGCGAGGCACGGGTCGCACGAGGTGGATCGCACGATATGCGTTTTGCTCCCGAGAGCATGACCGCGACGTTTCGAGGTTATTCATCGAGCGATAATGTGGAAGTGATGGTTGGCTTTCGCGTCGTCCGCGAAATCGATTCGCCTGCCGATTCGCCCATGGAAGATGTTTTGCAGGCTAAATGGTTGGGTCGCGCGCGGCAAGCCGTTGACGAGGCGGCAGCGTTGCCCTTGATTGGCGACTTCAACATGGTGCGTGCGATCGACCGCTGGAAGGTAGCTGCCTTGCATGTGCAGCGAGCCACCAAATTGTCCCAATCGGATGCAGATCAGAAGGTCTTAAACGATCTGGCGAGCATCGCAGATTTTGGTATCAAGTTCTCGCAAGGAGTTCGCGATGTCGATCGCCGCTTGATAGAAAGCCTTTCCGACAAGGGCTGGAAACATGATTACAACAGCGCAGCACAATCGCTCGGTGAAGTCTTTCACTCGTGCGGTTGGGATGTGAGTTCGATGAAGCCAGCCGAAGCTGCTGCCAAGCTTGAGAGTCTTCCCAAGAATTTGCAGCAATCAGTCAAACATTGGCTCACGCGTTGGGAGTTATTTGCGTCGGCGGCTAAGCGTCCGGAAGCAACAGCACTGCGAGCCATTGAAAGCAGTCTTTATGATGACTCATGGAATCAGCAGTTTCTCGCTGCGCGGTCGATCGAAAAACCGTCCTTGCTCCTGAAGCTCGCCAGTTCGAAACTCGAAGCACAGCCGATTTCGGAACGAATCCTACTCGTGGAAGCACTCGCGGTTCGTAATCTGCTAACGCAAGCTGGAGTTCGAGCTGCGATCAAACAAGCGACTGCCGCAAGCGACCTAAGTTTAGAACAATTTTGGTTGCATTGGCGTGCCGCAGAATGTGCCGAAAGTGTCAAATCGAATGAAGCACGCGATGAGATGGTAGCGTCGCTTGAGGCGGCTCAACGCTTGTCCCCCGAGAACGTCAAGATTAAGTCACGATGGATGGCAGTCAAAACTTCTTCACCAACTGGAATTGAACGCGGGATCGCAGAATGGGTACTGGAACAAGGTGGTGTTGTGCAGATTTGGTATACAACTCCCACGGAGGAAAGTTGGGCGCACTTCCCAGTCCGCAAACTCGCGATGCTCCCGCAACGCGACTTTCATGTATCAGCGGTGTCGTTGGCCGACTGCAAGATTTCCGATAGCGATCTGAAACGATTGAATCAACTTCCTCACCTGGATATTGTCGTTCTGGATGGAACAAACCTCTCGGTTGACGGGCTCTGCACTTGGATGGGTGAGATCAAGCCGCTTCAGTCTCTCAGCCTAGAGCGGACTGCGGCAAACGATTTGTGCCTAGCATCTGTACCAGAAGTCTCAGAATTGCGATTGCGCAAATCGCAATGTACAGCCAAAGAAGTCTCGAACTTCCGAGTCCGACATCCGAACACGTTGGTGGTCCATGAGTCACTCGAGACTCAGCTAGACACAGAGAAAGAAGTCCTTCGATCAGGTTTCGCGTTATCGTTTGATAGCGAATCGCGTGTTGATGCAACCTTCAATATCGCAGAAGACGCTTTGTTGACCTACGAGGCATGGGTCCAACCTAAACCTGCCGTCGGATTTAACAATTCCGCAATCTTGGATTGCACCGGAACCGATGCTACACCGAACATCAGCCATCGAAAATGGGAGATACTGACTTTTACAGAACAACATGTGGCCGTCATCGAATCGGAGAGCAAGAAATACGTAAGCGCATGGTCGCAACGAATAGCTAAGGCGAACATTTATAGGGACTTGACCCACATTGCCGCTGTTTCGGACCACAACGAGTACCGAGTCTATATCGACGGCAAATTGGTAGCACGTCAAGCGGTTCCGGATTACTTTCGTGACACTAACCAACGCCTTCGCATTGGAGGCACCGAACACCCGTTATGGCGAGAGTATCGCCAGTTTTATGGACTCATCGGCGAGGTTCGCATCTCATCTAAGGTTCGATATACGGAGGATTTTGTTCCGTCAATTCGTCACGAACCAGATGCTGACACGTTAGTTTTGTATCACTTCGACGAAGGCGATGGGAAGATTGCGCAGGATTCATCAGGCCGAAACAATGACGGAAAGATCATTGGCGCTAAGTGGACAAAGTGGGTGGACGCAGATCGTTAAATTATGGACCCCGAATTGCTCATGCTAAACGACTGTGATTGAAGCCAGAGGACTGACGTACCAGTATGCAAATCGTGGGGTCAACGTACCCAACCAAGTTGATTTGGAAATGCATACCGGCGATCGTGTTCTACTGGAAGGCGTCTCGGGTGTTGGAAAGTCGACTCTCGCGGCGTCGCTCGGCGGCACAAAAACGGCGAAGCGAGGATTGCTTCTAACGTCTGGGCTGGACCGCAGTACGATCAGAAACCGTGCTTGGCGCAGCAAGATCGGTGTCGCGTTGCAGTTCGATATCATAGCCCACGATGGATGACCTAGGTTTGTGGGCGGCACCCATTTACAACTTGGCCTGCCTACGGTTGAAGGGGTTCATAAATTAACTCCAGGTTCGATTGGCCTTGCGGGATTTCTATCCTCAATAACAACTCCGCAGACTTTGGATCGTTCGGCAATGGCCGTAAAAGTGTTTCGGCTTGCGGAATTGTGATCCGCAATTTTCCGCTCTTGAATACACGTTCGGATTCGAGCTTGATGTCGCCTGTGAAAGCCCGAAACCAAACCGATTGTTGAACCGGAGAACGGAACTGTAAATGTCGCATTAGCGTGACCTTGCCATTCAGTTTCAATGCTACCGACCGATCTTCAACCTCAATCGTACCGCTCTGATACATGAAAGTCGGTATCGAAGACTCGCCCAATGTGTATCCTCGGAATTGATAGCCGAGGTTCTTTGGATACAATGGATCCGTGTTCACACGAGCGTCCTTCGTCATGACTGGTCGCAGCGGCCATGGTGCGTTCTCATTCGCAAGCTTTGCAAACGAAGCATCAGACGCTAGTCGAATCGGTTCGCTTGCCGGCTGGAATCCTCCAGACCCTTGACCACCGCGATCAACACGAATGTATTCCCCTACCCAGATTTCCGTCAGTGTTCCCATTTCGGCATTGAACGCGTAGCTTAGTTTTTCAGGAAAACCAACCGCGATATCACGATAACCACCAGCACCATGACGCCCTCGATAGGTCCGTGCCTGATCGGCAACGGACAGTTTGGTATCGATCGATTGCATGCCAGGTGGATCGGCTGCAGAGGTCCCCAGCGATAAATAGTACCAAATCGCTTCGATTTGCATGTCCGTATTGCCGTCCAGGATGGTTTGGTGCGCCGCGATACCGTTGGACCAAGAATAGGGCATGATGATGCGAGGACGATAGGCACCAGGATTGCGCACGAAGTTGTTGAACCACTGCGGTTCCAGTCGCTGATACGATGTCATCAAGTCAATCCCTTTGTTACCAGGTGAAGGCTTGCCATTGAAGTTATGACAGGCGATACAGTTCAACCCAAGATTTCCAAGCAATTCCCGACCGGCGGGACGTAGCCGCTTCTCTCGCTCTCGTTCGCTTTCCGAATCACTTTCGGGGTTTGGGATTTTTTGAAGTTCAGCGTTTTCGATAACGTCCAGGCGATCAAGTTGATCCGGCAAGGCTTTTAGATTCATCAAGCCGTATTGCGGCATTCGCGTGGCCATGTAGGGCCGGACACTTTCACCATCGAACAGAACCTTTTTCAACCACGCTGGCTGAAGCTTTGCGCCTACCAACGTTAATGGCGGCGGAATTCGCCCGTCGTCACCTAGGTTCTTCTCGCTTGTCAAAAAGTATGGGTTGTAATCGTCCGGTACTCCACCAAAATCGTCGCGAATATGGCAAGCGATGCAATTGAATGTCGTCAGTGTTTTCGTAACCAGAGCCGCGTCTGAATCGACAGGTTCTGCTTGTTTGATCGCGGCAATGATGGCCTGAACTTGAGTGTCTTCAAGCTTGTATTGAGGATGCTTGCCACTCGTGTTTGTTAAGCAACCACGGCTGAGGTCAGCTTTGCTGAGCGGAACAAGCGGGGCAGCAGCGGGCATGTCGCCGAGCGAATGACAAGCCGTGCAATTGAGTTCCTGAAAGTACTCCTTGCCAGTAGCGACCATCGAATCGCTTGTACGAAGTAGTTCGCGATTTTCCTGTTGTTCGCCCACCAAGTAACCGGCGATGGCATTTGATTCGGCACGCGTTAATTTCATGTCCGGCATCCTGCCTGAGCTTCGAATTTGAAGTGGCTGAAACAAAAAATCGCTCAGTGATTTCGCACTGTACTTGGCAGCGACATGATCGAGATTGACTCCGATCGATCGTGCAGCTTCTGTTTCTTTTTCGTTCTCGTTGTCCTCGTCGTCAAAAAACTCGATTTTTTTACTGACCGTGCCGTCGTCGAACGGTTCCCTAGGGCCATGACAAGCGATGCAGCCAATCGAGTGATAAAGCGTCTTGCGTTCAGGCAGGTTCAATTTCTCAGGTGCTTCGAGTTGAAAGTCTTGCTTCGCTTGCGCAACCAGAAAATGTGTCAACGCTTCAGCGATTTTTTCGCGCTCGACGTCGGATTTCGATGTCAACAAGTCTGGCATCGTTGTGCCAGGTTGGACTGACGTCGGTGACGCTAAGAATTGTTGTAGATAACGAGGTGAAATCCTAGAGCCTGCTTCCAACAGATCGGGTGCCGATTTCGCCGACGTCGAATCCCGTTCGATGCCACCGTGGCAGGCGGCGCATCGCAGTTCAGCGATCAATACCTCACCCACCTGAGGTTCCGTAAGGGAGTGTTTGCTCGACAGTCCCGGTACCACCGGCCAGGCTGATGCAGTCCCAGCGATCAGCACTAGTACCAATGCGCGACAAAAGTTTACAACCATCGCTGGTTCGCTGGACGCATGTTTGAATATATTTTCCACTGAATTGTATGTTCCTACCTTAAACAACGTCGGCTGGCTCGAAAACCCAACGCGAAGCGTACGCGAGGGAAAGATTTACAGCAAATCCCTGCATTGAGGCAGCAATTCCCGGAGCGCCTTTGTGTGATTGGCGTAAGTTGTTTTCTGGTATGTTCTTATGTTGAATTTCGAGTGATCTATATTGGCCGAACTATCGTGACGCTAGCAAATCGC
>JAYVSE010000271.1:0-56982 GCA_043775635.1 Planctomycetaceae bacterium
ACAACCAGACAACGAAGTCTTCCCATCCGACTTCAATTTTCCAGCTTGCGACGCTTTCAGCGTCGCAAGCTGGAAAATTGCGATGTCTAGGCGATGAGAGTCGTTTTCTGGTGATGATCATTGGCTCCTCCCAGACAAGCTGGGTGGTGGCCGAAGATGCTCTTGAAGATGTGGGGTATAAAAAGGCTGGAAGCCTAACCTACGTTTTAAATCGCATCTCACTTAATGATTGCGCTGCCGTAACTGTATTCCTCAGCAGCATCGCAATCGTCAGCGGTCCGACACCGCCAGGGACTGGCGTGATCGCAGAAGCGACCAACGATGCTGATTCAAAATCGACGTCCCCGACCAGCGACTCGCCAACTCGATTGATCCCGACATCGATCACGACCGCGCCTGGTTTTAGCATCTCGCCATGAATCAATCGCGGTCGTCCCACCGCAGCAACAACAACATCCGCAGTTCTGACTACGTCTGCCAAGTCGCGAGTTCGGCTGTGTGCAATCGTGACGGTTGCATTCGCATAATCGGGTCCACAGCCACCATCGGTTCCCGCAAACATCATTGCAATCGGCTTACCGACAATGTCGCTGCGTCCCACAACGACAACATGTTTTCCGGACGTTTTGAGTTCGTACCGACACAGCAGTTCAATAATTCCGCGCGGTGTGCAAGGTAAAAATCGCGGCCTACCTTGACTCAGCAGCCCAACGTTTACGGGGCTAAACGCGTCGACATCCTTTGCCGGATCGATCGCATCGAGCACGGCGCGGGTGTCAATCTGGAGCGCTGGATCATTCGAAACGGGTAGCGGCAACTGCACCAAAATTCCATGTACTGCTGGGTCACGATTGAGCGCATCAACCACCGCCAGCAATTCTGCTTGAGACGTATTGAATGGCAAACGCCTGACATCACCTACGATACCTGCCTGCTGACAGGCACGGTGCTTATTGCGAACATAAACCTGACTCGCCGGATCATCACCAACCAAAACGGCAACCAAACAAGGCGTCGGCCCACCATTGTCAACAAGCCGTTTCACATCAGCGGCAATTTCTTTGCGAATCGCTTCGCCCGTCGCTTTGCCATCAAGGATCAATGCCGTCATCGAGAATGCAACTGGGTAGTGAGGGGTAAACCGAAGGCACTAGCCTCGGGCCTTAAAAGGCTCTAACGGACGCGATACCCGCGGCTAGCGGCCTGTTGATTTTGTTGTGTTTTGAATTTTAGCGTGCAAATCATAACCCGAATGCGTAAGCGAGGGATCGCAGTCGTCCCTCGCTTACGCAGCGGGTTACTAAATCAACAATCCGCTATCGCAGTCGGTTCACTAAGTCCACGCCATTCAAAGCCGGGGGCGATGGCAGTGAAAATGACGTGAGATCTGAACAATCCGACCTGACAACATTGTATCCAATTCCAGTGACATGTCTGGTCACACGAAAAGATTTTTTCGATACACTACCATCGAAAGCCACTCAAGAAGTATGCAAATATGACCCTTCGATTATTGTCTATTTTCGTGATCGCGCTGGTCACGATTGTGTTGCCGTGCGCAGCTTCATTGGCGCAGGTTTTACCGCTAAACACTCCGAAAGTACCGCTTTCGCTGCCGAGCGATCCGCCTACAATTGAACCAATCGACGATCCTGCAGCGCGGTCGCGGATTGCGGACTCTTTAAAACCGGACAGTGATCCGCAATCCAAAGGGGCTCACGGGAACAAAAAAGCAAACGCGACAGGGGACCCGATATTAGACGATGTTTTGGGGATCATTCGTCAACAGGGCAGCATTCTGGACGGGTCCGTACTCGATCCGGCCGCCGCTGACGATCGGCATGATTCCGTTCTGCCGAATTCGAGCCGCGCTGATGGTGTGAATAGCGAATCGCGCGCCCAGGATTCGGTATACGATGTAGCTGAACAGCTACTTCGGGTTGCGCGGCTGCTGCAGCGGCTGCCTGGTCGCGACGCGGAACGAGACGAACTGGCTCGTGCAATGCGCGACCAAGCTACAAAATTGATGATCGATGGTATCTCACGCGAATCGAAAGCATCGTCACCAGACGTAGATTTATTACCTTGAAACGCGCTAGTACCCTTTCTCACAATCAACCGCTTGCATGCAAATGGTGGTTACTGATTGCCGGTACATTCGTAGCCGCATCGATTTTGTTTGCGGATTATTGGCAGTCAGTGCCAGACGACGTTGTTGCAACTTATGTCGGGCGTTCATCCTGCGTTCAATGCCATGCAAAAGAAGCGGCTGCCTATCGAGATTCACATCACGATCAAGCGATGGATTTGGCGACTGACGAAACGGTCCTGGGTGACTTTGACAACGTAACCGTCGTGCATGATGGACTGACCAGTCGCATGTTTCGCGATGGCAAGCGGTTCATGGTCCATACCGAAGGTCCGACTGGCAAAATGGAAGACTTTGAAGTCAAGTACGTCTTCGGCGTTGACCCGCTTCAGCAATACATGGTGGAGTTTGATCGCAACGAAAAAACATTGGCGCATGAGATCGCTCGCGTGCAGGTCCTTCGAATCAGTTGGGATACCCAAAAGAAGCGATGGTTTTATCTTCGACCGCCGGACGTCAAGGAGAAGCTAGAGCCGGATGATCCACTGCACTGGACGGGCATCGCCCAGCGTTGGCAAACGATGTGTGCTGACTGCCACTCAACCGACTTAAAGACAAACTTTGAGGTCGATTCGTTGAGTTACCATACAACGTTCAAAGAGATCGATGTTAGTTGCGAAGCCTGTCATGGGCCGGGCAGCGTCCATGTTGACTTGGCTTATGCGAAAAGTCTTTTTTGGGACCGAAAACGCGAATATGGTTTAGCCAAACTCAAAGGCGAAAACACTGAGGTTCAATTACAAACTTGTGCACAGTGCCATAGCAGGCGCGGAGTTACCGAGGCTGGCTTTCGTGCCGGTGAAAAGTATCACGACCATTTTCAGCTTGAGCTATTGCAAGCAGAAACGTATTACGACGACGGCCAGATCAAGGATGAAGTCTATGAATATGGTTCATTCATACAGAGCCGGATGTATCACAAGAATATTCGCTGTACCGACTGCCATGATCCCCATTCGTTGAAACTCAAGCATCCGGGCAATGAGACCTGCACGTCTTGTCATCAACATCCAGCCGGCAAATTCGATGTTCCAAGTCATCATCGACATGCCGTTGGCAGTGAAGGCGCAAAGTGTGTCAATTGTCATATGCCAGGTCGAACTTACATGGATGTCGATTTTCGCCAAGACCATAGCATTCGAATCCCGCGCCCGGATATGTCCGTCGAATTTGGGACACCTAACGCATGCACGGGTTGCCATTTGAAAGATCACCTTAAGCGTGTTCCGCCTGAAACACGACCGCAACTTCGTGAATACGCCGACTGGCTTGGTGCTGCCGACGCTGGCGACAAGCTGGTTGCTGACTTGATCAAGGAAGCGGATTCCTGGAGCGATAACGCGTGTGAAAAGTGGTACGGCGTGGAGCGAAAAAAGCCTGCTCATTTTGGCCAAACGATCGCCGCATTCAGGCGTGGTGACCCGGGTGCGGTTGAGCAGATGTTGAAGCTGGCCATGCAAAAGGACGAGGTGACACCGGTGATTGCCAGGGCGACGGCGCTCGATAATCTAACTGCTTCGCAGGCCCCCGGTTGTTCCGTTGTGGCGATGATGATGCTTGAGGACAGTTCCAATCACCCGCTGATCCGTGCGACCGCAGTGCGTGGCCTGGCGTCTGAGTCACCGACAACGATTCGGAGAAAGCTGCTGCCGTTACTCGACGATCCGTCAAGACAAGTCAGAACAGAGTCTGCTCAGATGCTTGCCTCGCAAGGCGTTTACGCATCCTTAACGGGAAATGAACAGACGCGTGTCGACCTAGCGCTGCGTCAAGTGAAGGAGACGCTCGGCGGTGTGGCCGATCGATCAGGTGCTCACCTATCATGGGCGGCCCTGTGTGAACAGCGCGGAAAATTGCCCGAAGCCATCGCGGCTTATGAAACCGCCATTCGGGTAGAACCAAATGTCGCCGGAGCACGAACGAACTTAGCCGCGTTGTTAGAACAGATCGCCGAACGCGGCGACGAGCGAGCATTGGATCGAGCAAGGGTGCTAAGAAAGCAGGAATTACCGCTTTTGCGGCGAGATGCGGCGTTGGTGCCAGAAAATGCCACCATTCAATATCGATATGGTCTGGCTTTGTACCTTCAAGGCGATCACGCTGGTGCGTTGGAGCAACTGAAAAAAGCAGTTGAACTTGCCCCTGATGTTGCTGATTTCAAAACCGCAGTTCTGTTGTTACAAGAAAAAATGGCAGAAAATAAAGCTTCGGACGAGTAGACGTGAAATCGCTTCTAACACTTGGGGTTTTTGCGGGCATGGCTATGATTTCCCTATTGGCTTGGACGGGCTGGAATGCGATGAACTCACCCAACCTAGTGGTCCGCGCGTTGTGCAGTTTCTTGTTCCTTAGTTGCCTGACGGAAGACACCGTACTCGAAACATTTCCTGGGCCTTGTACGATGATGTGGTATGTTTGCTGTGTCTTGCCAGTAATGAATCTGATGACGGCAAACACTTTGGCTAAGAATTATAAGCCAGTTCGAAGTCAAGCCACAACTGTCAGCTTAACGCGCTGACCTCGCGCAACGCTTTCCTCCGGTAGCACATATCGTTTGGATGTGCAGCCATGCTTGTGCCTGCCTTGAAGTGAATTCTGATTATTTGATCGGTTCCACCGAAACAACGATGGATCCATCAGGCAGAACCATTCCGGGTCGTAGATCAGAGCTTGGTTCTGGATTGCTTTGCGATGAGTAAGTGCTCCCCTGCGAGTAAGTCACTGACGGCGCAGTTGCGCGTGAACTGTAGCTGAGTTGTGGAACCGGATAGGAATAGGAGGGTGAAGCGTAACTGCTTATCGCAGGGCGAGACGAATAATAGGATCGTCCTAAGCCGTAGGAACTGCCATAGCCGCTATATCCGAGACCGCCATAGCCACCATAACCGAGACCGCCGTAACCGAGACCGATACTTAATCCGCTATTGCCAAATCCGCCGTATCCTCCAAAACTGCTATGGTGATGATGATGATGTCCGCCGCCGCCCATGCCGCTGTGGTGGCTACCGCCCATGTGCCCACTCCCGCTGTGTCCGCCGTGATGCTGCGCCTGCAAACTACTGGCAGTGAACATAAGGCCGACGCCTAACGCAATTGCGACCATACGACTTCTCAGACGATGACTAGCCATCTTCATTTCCTTGATTGATACGTAAAGCTCAAAGTAACTGCAGCGTTTTAGAACAACACGATCGGCGAACGCGGTCAAGATATTGTTTGCTGTAGCGATGACACTTGATCAAGTGTATGCTTGCTTTACGAATAGTCCAGCTTAAAAAGCCGTACTTCGATCACTTCGCCTCGAAGTCAACCACAACCATTCCCGTCACCCGTTGAACGAATGGTCGTCGGGCAACGACATCTTGTGTTTCGGACTTGCTGATCGATTCAACACTACCAGAAGACTGATTGGATTTCTAATGGCACCGGGGGAGGAAAGAGGAACGGGGTCGATTTGTATAATTAACCCCAGGCCCCCCCAGCCACTTTTCTTTCCAGTATCTGAGGGCTGTAACGGTATCACATTCAGGGAATCCCGCAGGCTTGCCCTACGGATCGTTGGGTTTTCGCTAATAATCGATTCTCACTCACCCCCGTGCCCGATGTGCGCACATCGGAGAAACATGGATGAAGTATTCAGAGTAGTAAGAAACCCGTTTGCTTGGACGCAGGTCTTCCGGAGTGATCTTGTAGTTCGCGTGCAACCATTCGGTTGCCGCTGCCGTGCCGCCTGAATGGGTGCTGCGATCGTTATTATCCGCCGTCCTGTAGTTCGCGCCGCCTACGTCGGTACGCGAGATACGCGTCGCGGACGCGATCATACCGTAAGCGTTGCAGTTCCGTTAGATCGCAATTCTTCAAGACACGTAGAAAGTCATTGTACATATAGCCAGATCGAAAAAAATATGGGCGCACCTCGATAAAGCAAAGTGCGTATTCAATCGCAAATGTGTCGCAAGCCCGAAGTCGCTCGCGGACGCTACGGGTGCCGCCAGGGAAGGCCAATGGTTCGTATCGGGAATGGAAGTCCTCACAGGCTGATGTCCAAGCCGCGCGTTCAGCGGGACCGCCATCACGTTGGCGAAACGATTCGTGAACGCGACGATGAAGGTCAGCAATCTCGCGTGCGTTGCGTTGGATCAACGACTTGGGATTCATGTTCGAATTTTGCATGAATTTCAGTTGGATAAAGACTGCGGTCACCGCGCACGCGCCAGTACGGCTACCATTTTAAAAACGCCAGATCGCGTGATCCGGTTCACGGCTATGTTCTGTATTATGCAATTGTTTGCGGCGAAACCTCCAAGACGACGTCGCGAAGATTCAGCCAATTGCCGTGTGGTCGAGTACCGAATTGAATCTCTGTTTTATCACAAATTTCTTCAGTGGTGTCGTCAGCCATCACAAAGCAGAGAAAACGATCTGCAATCGCCAATTCCCCGGCAAATTCTTCGCTGGGCCTGAGATATTGGAATGGCACATCAAGAACACTTTCAACAATTTTGGGAAAGTCCTGGCTGTAATGACTCAGAAGGTCCGCTTCGTGCGTGGTTCACCCACGTCAGCAACAAGTCCGTTGCGTGGCAAAATTGGGGTGAAGTTCGCTTGTCGTTCGGCAACGCCGATTTGTTTGGAAACTGCGTTGTGTTCAACATTTGCGAGAACAAGTATCGCCTGATCACTCGCATCCTCTATTCCAGTCAGAAAGTATTCGTACTGCGGGTCTTGACTCTTGCCGTCTACGACCAAAATAAGCGGAAAGTGCAATGCGGTTGCTTTCAGGCTCCGCCGAGTAAGAAGGCGACAAAAGTAGTCAAAATCATTCAATCAGCAAGTGTAAAACGAGGTCCAAAAAGTGGTTTGTAAAGCCAAGTTCAGACTTAAAGCAAAAGATCGAGATTCCTACCTTGAACTCGTTCAACTGTTTCCACTCGTTTCCATCGGTTCAGACGAACATCTTGAGGCTGCAAGTAGTGTGGTTGATCAATTGCTTGCGAAAGGAAGTCTTGATCATGGTGAAGAGATGTACCTTGACGCTCTAAGTGACTTAATTGGAACCTACGAGGATCGTCGTCATGCAATCGAGCCTGGGTCCGATGCAGATTTGTTGCGTCACTTGCTCGAAGCGAAAGGCGTTACGCAAGCCGAAGTTTGTTTAACAACGGGATTGCCCAAGTCATCATTGTCCGAGGTTCTTTCGGGCAAAAAACTATTCAGCCGGCAAATGATTCGAAGTCTTGCAGACTATTTCCAAATCGATGCCAGCATACTGACTTCGAATTTCTAGTCGCCCCTCAGTCTCGTTATCCACGATCCAATCAGATTGGTTTGGCACATTAGGCGGTCTCAGGACGATCTTACAGCATGTTGCGAAGGACGGTCGGCAGGATTCCGCCATTGCGGTAGTACTGCATTTCGACCGGTGTATCGATGCGTACTAGGCACTGAATGGTCTGCTTGTTTCCTGACGCATCTGTTGTGACAACGGTGACGTTGGTCCGAGGTTGCAAGTCGTCAGAAAGGCCCAGGATGTCGATCGATTCTTCGCCGGTGAGTCCGAGCGTTTGCCATGTTGCGCCATCGGCAAACTGCAATGGTAAAACGCCCATGCCCACTAAGTTGCTCCGATGGATGCGTTCATAGCTGGCCGCGATGACTGCTTTCACACCCAGCATCATCGTGCCCTTGGCGGCCCAATCGCGACTGCTGCCCGTTCCGTATTCGGCACCTGCGATCACGACCAACGGGATTTTGTCGGCAATGTATTTCATCGCTGCATCGTAGATGCTCAGTAGCTCGCCATCGGGAAAATGCCGGGTCAAACCGCCTTCGGTTCCCGGTGCAACATGGTTGCGAATTCGAATGTTTGCGAAGGTTCCACGCACCATCACGCGATCGTTGCCGCGGCGACTTCCGTAACTATTAAAATCTTTCTTTTCAACGCCGTGTTCGCGCAAGAAACGCCCCGCTGGACCATCTCCGCTGATTGCACCCGCCGGTGAAATGTGGTCGGTGGTGACCGAATCACCAAGCAATGCTAATACTCGCGCGCCGCGGATCGGTGCAATCGATGGTTCCGATCCGTCGCCGAGTGCATCTAGGAATGGCGGATGCTGAATGTACGTGCTGTTATCATCCCACTTGTAGATCGCACCACCCTCAATAGGAATTGCGTTCCACAGCTCATCTCCTTGTACTGCGGAGCCATATTGCTCGATGAACATTTCCGGTGTCACGGCACCCAACAAGACTTCGCGAATCTCTTCTGCGGACGGCCAAATATCTTTCAAGTAAACGTCTTCGCCATGCTTGCCTTTTCCAAGGGGGTCGTTCACCAAATCGATATCGGTCGTCCCTGCCAACGCGTAGGCAACCACCAACGGCGGGCTGGCAAGGTAGTTGGCTTTGGTCAACGGGTTGACGCGTCCTTCGAAGTTTCGGTTACCGCTGAGGACGGCTGATGCAACAAGGTCGCCGGTGGTGATTGCATCGGCAACAGGTGTGGGCAGTGGTCCGCTATTTCCGATGCACGTTGTGCAACCATAGCCAACGGTGTGGAATCCAAGTTTAGCGAGCGGCTCCGTCAATCCTGCGCGATCAAGATATTCCGTCACGACACGTGAGCCTGGTGCAAGGCTGGTCTTCACGTAAGTGGCAACCGCTAAGCCACGTTCGACGGCTTTTTTCGCCAGCAAGCCAGCGCCAACCATCACGGACGGATTGCTAGTGTTTGTGCAACTTGTGATCGCAGCAATGACAACGGCACCATGTCCAATTTCGGCACTATGGCCGTTATCACGAACCGTCGCTTTGGATGTGAGCGCACCAGCGGACAAGCCGAACCCTGACTTATTGATCGGTGTGCTTAGCGAATTTCGGAACGATTCCTTCATGTTACGTAGTAAGACCCGGTCTTGTGGTCGCTTCGGACCGGCCAGGCAAGGCTCGATCGATGATAGGTCAAGTGACAATCGCTTCGTATAGTCAAGCGAAATGCCGTCCTCACGGAACAGGCCCTGTTCCTTGCAATAGCGTTCGACCAACTCCACTTGCGCCTTTTCGCGTCCCGTCGCGCGAAGATAACCCAGCGTGATATTGTCGACAGGGAAGAAGCCCATCGTCGCACCATATTCGGGAGCCATGTTCGCAATCGTGGCCCGATTTTCCAAGCTCATGCTTGACACACCTTCGCCGAAGAACTCGACGAACTTATTCACGACGCCTACTTTACGGAGCAACTCGGTGACGCGAAGCACCATATCGGTCGCCGTGGCACCGGAGGGTAAGCGACCGGTTAATTCAAAACCGATGACCTCGGGCATAAGCATATACAGCGGCTGGCCAAGCATATTCGCTTCTGCCTCAATCCCTCCGACGCCCCATCCCAAAACGCCCAAACCGTTGATCATCGTCGTATGACTGTCGGTGCCAACAAGTGAATCTGGCATTGCAACCATGCCACCGTTGCCGTCGGCGCGCAGCGACACAACGCTGGCCAAATATTCAAGATTGACTTGGTGAACGATACCAACGTTAGGTGGCACAACGCGGAAGTTGGAAAAAGCTTGTTGGCCCCAGCGAAGAAACTCATACCGCTCTTGATTTCGTTCATATTCGATCGCGACATTCTTACCCAAGGAATCGCTGCCGCCATAGAAATCGACTTGCACCGAGTGGTCAACGACCAAATCAACGGGAATCAACGGGTTGATCTTTTCGGCATTGCCACCGAGTCGCTTCATCGCCGACCGCATGGCTGCCAAGTCAACGACTGCTGGCACGCCGGTGAAATCTTGCAAGACGACTCGTGAGGGCTTGAACGGAATTTCTTGCGGTGCCGGTTCCGCAGCATTCCACGCAGCTAGATTGCGCACGTCTTGTTCGGTGACAGCAAAATTATCGCAATTCCGCAGTACCGCCTCCAGCAAAATCCGGATCGAAAACGGCAGGCGGCTGACAGCCCCCAGCCCAGCATCTTCCAGGCGGCTAAGGCGGTAAATGGCAGCTTGGCCTTGGCCGGTAGGGAACGTATCGCGGGCGGCAAATGGATCAACACTCACGGTCGTTATCTCTTCTGTGGAACCTGTTGAAAACACGCTAAACATAGCCAATCAGCAATTTCCCGGAACATTTGTATCGCAACCCCATGTCCCGAGTCTAACGGCTTCGAAAGTTTAGCGACGCAACGCAAGGTTGTCTGCAAGCTGTCTGCAAGCCGAATTTTCATGTGCTGAGGAGCAATCCCGAAATAACTTCCCGATTTCAGTTGTAGCGGAAGAGCGCAAGCTCTTCGGTTCTTCGATACCGGACGGCTCGCTGACTGTTGATCTAGTGGGTTTCATCGTATTTGGTGAGCCGATGGCGCTATCCACGGGCCGTCAACGGTATGCGTCCTGCCGTTGGGCCCGACGCTAGCCGCTTGTTGATTTAGTAACCCGCTGCGTAAGCGAGGGACCACTGCGATCCCTCGCTTACGCATCCGGGTTATGATTTGCACGCTAAAATTCAAAACACAGCAAAATCAACAGGCAGCTAACGCGTTCGGCTCATTAAATCAACCTCCCGCTCACGCCGGTCCGCGAAAAGCGGATTTTGTTTCGGGACTGTTACTAAGTAGCCCGGTAGAGCACGACGGCCCGGCAACGCTCGTTCCGGCAAGATAGGCTGACTTTTCCGACAATTCGGATTCTTTTGGTGGTAACGGATAAAACGGGCCGATCAACACCCGTAATCCGCAGGGTCGGTTGTCTCTGGAACGTCGGTTTTCCTGGGTGACCACGCGAACCGTCACGCACCGCAGGTTTAAGCACCGCAGGCTCAAGCACAGGCAAATCATTGATGCGTTACATCAAAGCACGCAAAACAGATATTCGCGAACATAAACGCCAGCTCGCCATTGCAATCATCGCCGCCATCACAGGCGTTGCGACGTTGCCAGCTCCAAGCTGTTTAGCTGGCAAGCCAGCTCACGGACCGATTTACCGGACACTGGATACGATCGCTGGCGGAATGGAAAAAGCCATTGATATCGCTGCTTCAGCCGGTAGAAGGGTGCGGGGTTTCGATGCCCAGGCTTGCGATGACCAGGCTTGCGATGACCAGGCTTGCGATGACGGTTGCGATGCCATGACGATCAAGGAACTTGATGGCGTCTACGATTCGCCAAAGTATCCCGAGGCTCCCGTCATGGACTCACAAGGAATTCAAGGCGAAGCCGTTCAAAACTATCCGAATGCGATGGAACCAACGGTCATGCCACCCCTGGCGCAGCCAATGCCTGCGGTTCCGCTTCGTTCGCCAATGCCGTCGCCACGTTCAAATCAAAATCGTCCAAACACGCCGCCGCGGTCGCAATCGACACCCAAGTCGGCTCCACAGCGCGTACCGCAACCGCAGCCATTGCGTCAGCCATCGCCAATTCCAAAGCCAATGCTGGATACGCCGCCAATGCTAGAGCCCAAACCCGAAAAGATGCTTGAGCCGATGGCAATCCCCCAACCAGAAGAAGACGGTTGGTTTGACAACTTGAAGCCGCAACCCGGACCCAATCGGGCACCAAATAGTGGGGAGCTTAGATCTCCAGCCGATAGGACCGATACGTTGGCCGATCCGTTCCGCGATGATCTTCAAGGACGCAAAAAGATTAAGTCTGCTAACCAGCCGGCAAGCTACTGGGAGCCTTGGTAGTCGGCGAATTGATATTTGGTTCCGTCGATTTGTTGTGAACCGGCGTTTGAGAATACGTTAGACTGTTGTGGCGTCGGCGATTTGTCGTCGCTGAACGAATCAGGTTTTCGGACTCAAAGTACCATCAAATAAGCGGGAAGTATCAAATGGGGATCAGAAATATTGGCGCAGCTTGTTGCGAAAGCGATCGTCGCAGATTTCTAAAGGCCTCTGTGGCGACGATCGCGGCAGCAACGATACCGCGTTTCTCTCATGCAGCACCAACGCCGAATAGCGCTGCAGAAACAGTGGTTGCGGAATTCTATCAATCGCTCAGCGATTCCCAACGCAAAGAAATTTGCATGCCATTCGACCATAATTTGCGTCGCCGGGTGAACGCCAACTGGCACGTTACCAAACCGCTTGTCGGCGATGACTTCTACAACGCGTCACAACAGGCAATGATCGAAAAGATCGTTCGTGGCTTGACCAGCAACGATGGTTACGACCGGCTCAAGGAACAAATGGAACATGACGACGGAGGACTTGGCTCCTACAGCGTCGCCATGTTTGGCGAACCGAACGCAGCCCCATTCCAGTGGATGTTGACCGGTCGACACCTGACACTCCGTGCCGATGGCAATACGCTCGAAGGCCGTGCGTTTGGTGGTCCGATTGTTTACGGCCACGGCGAAGAATCTAGCGCTGCCGACAATTTGTTCTATTACCAGACCAAGCGTGTCAATGAAGTATTTGGATCACTGAATGCATCCCAAGCCGCGATTGCTCTTGGCGAGACGCCACCTGATGAAACGAAGGTTCAGTTGCAAGGTACGGGTGGCAAATTCGCCGGTATTACCGTCAACGATCTCTCGGCTGATCAAAAGCAATTGGTTCGCGACGTGCTCGGCACTTTGCTGGCACCCTACCGTGACGAAGATGCGAAAGAAGCACTGTCCATTATCGATTCCAATGGTGGAATGGAAGCGCTAAGGTTTGCGTTCTATAAGAATGAAGACCTAGAAGGGGACGGTATTTGGGATATGTGGAGAATTGAAGGGCCTAGCGCCGTGATCCACTTTCGTGGCGCACCGCACGTCCATGCCTACATCCATATCGGTGACGCGAAAGCGTAGTCGTTTGTAAGCGATACCTACCTAAATCCTCTCTTCGGCTGCCTGCTGAAGCGTGTTCCAAAGTGCATCGGCGAGGGCTTGCATTCCTTTGTCACCGGGATGAGCAGCGACTCCTGCGTGTTCGATCTGCCGTTCCGATCGGGCATGGTTTGCTTCGTCGAAGCCAAGCTTGCTGACGTCGAGGAAGATCACACCGGCATCGACGCTAGCCTTCTTGATGAGTTGATCTTTTTCGACGTCTTGCCAGAACTGGCTGCGAACAATGATCGTCGGTTGCGGTTGGCCGGATTTTTTTAATTCGGCAAGTAGATCCGCGAGTGCCGTCGCAAACAGTGTTCGTGCGTCGTCTGTCTTTGGTGACGAGGCGTTCTCGCCAATGGCAAGGATGATCACGTCCGGCTTGAACGCCAGTTCGTCCTTTAAGGTTTCACGGATGTTGAACGCAGACAAGCCACGCTCGAAGTCGGCGATGTTACGGACCATCATTCGCGGTTCACCGCCAGCGGCCGACGTCATCCGGTCCAGCAACCGATGGACAAAGTCTTTCTCCCGAACACTGGCGGCCATGCCCCAGTCGCCAGTCCAACCGATCTGCGGGGCAGGTGGGTGCAGCGTGATGCTGTTGCCGAGGAACAGCACTTTGCCGACTGGCAACTTACCGATGCGCAGTTCCTTTGGCTCGTGCGAGACCATCACGAAGTCGCTGGCGTCGAGCGGCAGACTGAGGACCGTCACCCCGACTTCCTCGACCGCAAATGCGAGGATCCCATGACGAACGGACTCGACACGAGTGACAGGCTTGCTGGTTTTGAGTTCGAGCCGAACGCGATCCTGCGGTTGTAGCGTGTGATTTGAGAGGGCGATCAGCGTCCCTTGGTCACACGGCAATGCGACGGCATCGACGAGCGGAGTATCGCATTTGAGAGTTCGCGCGATGTTCGCACCGCTGACCGGAATGAGCAGCCGGTCACGAATGCCTCCGGGATACTGCCAAGGGTTGTAAGAACGTTCGAGCAACTCGTGATCGGAGCCAGGGTGAACGGAGCCAGGGTGAACGGCCAGAACGTTGGGAATTGAGACCGCAGCACTGGTCGCGAGCGGTTGATCGGCGGCAGCGGCAGCGAGTTTCTCAGCATCGATTTGGTCGGCAGCGGCTTTCTGTTCGAGCGGTTGTCGCGCAATCAGCGCGGGCTTGATGTACGATAATGCTGGCAAGAACCCAAGCGTGAAGACTTTTCCTTTGCCCGCGCGGTTACTCACGACGGCCGGTGAACCGTCCTTGAATGTCGCCAGGACCTCGGTCGCGTTCGTAGGATCGGCACTCTTGCCCGTCCCGATGCTTTGCTTAACCGACAACACTTCAAGCTGCTGATCGCCCCACGTTACGACGTCTTGCGAATTGAGGTAGCTCAAAAACTTACCAGAGTTCATGTACGGCTCCAGCGAAGCGACTTCTCCCCGTTCAACGGCCAACAAATCGCCGAGCAGATCGAGCGGACGGTTGAATTCGTCATGCTGACCTGCTCCAGCCGTCAACCACAGGGTACCGCCTGCCGCAACCCATTCGCGCAACTTCGCAGCAGCGGTGCGAGTCAAGTTTGGGCCGGAGAGGTAACAGACTTTGTAACGGTCGAGCCTCTCGATCTCGCGTTCGGGGATGATGTCCACCGGCGTTTGGGCGTGCGTCAGCGCGAGCCAGGTGTGCATACGGTCGAAGCCGAATGCGAGGTTGCTCTGCATCGTCCAGATGTCGGACGACGAGCTGTAGACAATCGCGACCTCAGCCTGCGCAGGCTTTGCCGACAATAGCCAGTCTTCAACAGCACCGATCTCGCGCGAAATTTCGGCGTTCGCGGTCCACAGTTTTGATATGTGATGCCAGAGGTGACTTTTCCATGCAGGGCCGCCCTCGTGGCTGCCCCAATTCGGGCCGTATGAAAAATTCTGCCACAAGCGGACTCCACGAGCGGTCTCGGCGACCGCTTTCGTTTTGATGTCCCATGGCGTGCGGCCAGCGTGAGCGATTAGGTACTGCCCGATCGTCTGGCCACGCTTTCGCGCAGCCGCTTGCATCAATGCAACGTTGAACGCGCCGCATTGATACGTCGAAGAATTATTCGCCCAATCCTCGCCCCAGATCGCGTTTTGATTGTCGGCGTCCAGCAATTCAAAATAGTCAATTCCCTGACTGCAAAAGTTGGCGTGATAGACTGCGCCATCGCTGAAGTTGACCATCGTCGGGAACGATCGTCCGTAAGCCTCTTCGATAATTTCCCGCTGAGTCGCCATAAAATCGCCGATCGCTCGCGTGCGAAACAATTGCGTGAAGTAGTGCAGCGCCGGGAATTGATCGCGATCCGATTCCGCGACCGGCTGCACGTCGTCCCAGCTCGCGACGAGCAGATCTTCCGATCGCAGCGACTTCGCCTTGAGCCATTCGCGGAACTTGTCGCGATACGCTTCGTCCTTCGCCCCGAACGCCGCCGTTTGGCCTGTCGGCTCATCCATCAGCATCACCGCCGCAATGTCGTCGAGTCTGCGGCCGGACTTGTGAAAGAGCTCAACGTCGTGTTTGACACGTTCGCGCATGGCATCAATGTCGGGCTGACAGTAAGAGTCACCTTTCATGTGCCACAAGCCGTGCAGGATGCGCTCCGGCCCGCCGTTGAAGTCGAAGTTGTCGAGCGTCTTTTGCTCGCGAGCGGTCACCGCCGCATCGACAGGCAGTTCGTAACCGCTGATATTCGCTGTCACCAGGAACGGAATTCTGGACGGTCGTTTTCCATGGGTCGGCCATTGGAATGCGTCGGCTAGGCGACCGATCTGTTCCGCAAAGTCGCGATCTCTCTTAAGTAACGCGATGTTCGACGGCGACTCCAAATCGGGTGGCGCGATGATGACGAGCCCGTTCGGTTTTGCTTCGACATCAAACGACTTGATGACTTCGATGTCTCCCAATGTAGCCGAGTCACTCCGTGACTCGAATCCGAGTTGCGGAGCAACTCGGTTACGCGAACGCCCGAATTCCAGCTTCGCACGAAACCGTTTCGCCTTCTCGTGATAGGAATGACGCAGTGAGAAATTCAGCGCGGCTCCGGAATCCTGATAGATCGTCGGAGTAAGATTGCACCATGGCGTAGGCTCGCCCGGCTTCAGCATTTGTCCCCCCGGCGGCGCGAGCGCCGCGTGCAGACCGTCATTCCCGATCGCGAAGTGCGCGTACCACGGATCGCGGTAATGATCGGCGAACAAGTGCAGATAAACGGGCCGTTCAAGTTCCTCGCTGAGCGTGACTCGCATGAGCGTCTGAGGCCCATACGGCAGGTGATCCGGAACCAACTTCTCATCGGTCGTGAGCAACAGACAGTCCACATGCCGCACATATCCGATGCAATTCTTCTGCGCGTCTTTCGCGAGCGAAAGTGTCACGTCTCCCTCAGGTAACACGGCGTCAAACGATTGCCATATGTATTCCCAATCCGCGACGCCGGCGATGACTTCGTTGTCAAACACCTTGGCGGCGATCGTCGACTCTCCAGCCGCAACTGCGACTTGAAATGGCCCGCGCCAAGCCGCAACCTGCATGTAGCGCACCCACACGCGGTACTTTCCAGCCTCAGTGAGTCTGACCGACTTTTGCGCGACGCCATCGGTTGGGCCATCCGCGCCCCAGATCGTCTTCACGCAAGACGCTCGCTTGGTCTGCTCATTCTCAGTCGGCTTCCATCCGTCCGACGAAGACTGCATCGACTCGGCTTCGACAAAGACAGTTTCGCCTCGCGCCAATTGAGCAAGTCCGAATATAAACATCCCCGGAAGCACGAGGTACTTCGTAAGCATCGAAACTAATCGTAACATGAGTGCTGGCTTTCCTGGACAATAGGCTCGATCATCGGCATTCTGGCGTTTCCGCACGGCGATCACAATTCGAGCAGCTTCTTCAGAGCGGAAATGACGGTTGATTGACACGGCCCGGTGAGCGACCATTATTTTCTGGGTCGATGGGTACAACACGCGCGGCCTAGTACGGTAAACTATACTAACTCATTCGCATGGCTTGACTGTAACGATCCAACTTTTTAGTACAAAGCGCCAACTTCGGCTTCATTGAACTTTTTGAATGGCTACTTCCGCACTTTGTTTTCAACCATCATTTGCCGTATCGTGACGCCTTGCGTCTTGCTGTCAGGTACTGTGTTTCTCTCGGCGGCGTTGGCAGAGTCGCTGCGGATGGAGCCGGCGGATTCGCCCGTGGACAATCCTCTCAAGGGGTTGGTCCCGTACGCAGGGCAATCTGCTGAGCGTTTCCCACACAGCCTGGAGTTTGACTATCTGCCGCTGTCGAAACTGCTGACCGGGCCGGGGCAATACAACTGGACGCCGCTCGATGACAAACTGGCGTCAATTTCCGGGCGTTCGTGTCAGGCTGTTTTTCGCATCTGGTTGGAATTTCCGGGGCAGCCCTCGGGCCTCCCGGACTATCTTGCGAAGGCCGGCGTGAAGGTGACGGAATGGAAAGATAATAAGGATAAGGCGCCGCAGAAAAACTTCACGCCGGACTACGAAGATGAGCGACTTGTCGCCGCACTGGAAGGATTCATCGCCGCACTCGGCCAACGCTACGATGGTGATGCTCGCCTTGGATTTCTCACCGCCGGGCTGCTCGGCATGTGGGGCGAGTGGCACACCTATCCGCGCTGGGAACTGTTTGCCTCGAAGCGCACGCAGGAACGCATCCTGACGGCGTATGAGCGGGCCTTTCACCGCGTGCCCGTGCTGCTGCGGTACCCGGCGGCACCAAAGAACGATTCGCTGGCCGCGAATGCACACCGACGCTTCGGCTATCACGATGATTCGTTCGCCTGGGGCACGCTCGCTCTAGAAATCGTCAATCAGGGAGTCGCGCCGTTTTACCAGGACTGGCGCCTTGAACTCAGCGCCATCGCGGCGGATGGAGTTGTAGTGGAAACGTGGCCGGTACCGTGGACGCTTCGGGGACTCCAGCCAAGCGAGACACCCGCGCGATGGGAGACATTGCTGGAGCGCACCACATCGCGCGGACGCGACTGCACCCTCGGCCTGCGCGTCGTGAATCCCATGTCCGGAGGCAAACGTCTGCGCTTCGCTAATGCCGCTGAGGACCGCGATGCAGAAGGCTGGCTAAGCCTTGGCCAGTTACCCTAACGGCTAGGCCAGTCTAGTGGTCCAAGAACGAATTGATCTGGATCGTAAGATGGCCACTCCTGGCCGTCTTTTTTACGCTTGTGGACGGGCAAAAGTGCTCATCCTACTGTTTTCCAAGCAAGGTTATTTAATGCTTGGACCACTAGTCTAGTCTTTGTCCTGCTCAATGCGAGTGAGAAGCAGGTTATCAAATGCCGGGCCGTCGTCTCGCGGCTTCTGGCGATGGCAAAACAGCTCGATTGCAAGTGGAGTACTCGCCGGTAGGGTTCCGATCCGCGTTGCCTGGCCAAGTGGTCGCGGAGCGTCACCGCTGACCTGCAACAGAACTTGACACGTTCCGGACGTTGAATCCAACGTAACCTGCAGGTGGTTCCAGGCGTCGAAGGCGGCAGGAATTTTCGTGTCCGTAAGCTTCCCGTTTGTACCGGAATGCCAGGTGCCCGAACGAGTACGCAGTTCGAAAATAACCGCGTCGGTGGAGGCGTTTTTGAACGCGAAGCCAACTTCATCTGAACTTGTTGTCTCAGTGGTCGGCACCATTTGAACATACGAGTAGTCGCTCCGCAGGAAGAAATCGATATCGAACACCAACGGATCGTTGGCGAGCGTCGTCAGTACGGGAGAATAAAGTTCCGCTCGACCGCCGAGGCCACGAAAACGCAGCGACTGGAATTCTTGACCGTACGAGATATCGTTGTCGACGCGGATGTCGGTCGGGCGGCTATCGCGGAGTTTCCAATGAGAGTTGCCTTCGAGCGGCTCGTCCGATTTCAGCGACTCGAAACCTTCGTGCACGAGGACTTGCGCACCGGGCGGCTGAAACATGACGCTCGGTTTCCAGCGAAGCGAAACATCGTCGAGGAAGAGTTCGCTGCCGGTCGCTCCCTGAGGACTGAATTCGAGCATGTTGAAGGCGTTGTGTTTCGAGTTGTACTTCACGTCGCTGCAGATCGACTGCGCTGCTTGACCTTCGGCGGCGATTTCGGCGGAATATGTCTTATGTTCCAGATCGACGTGGATCAACAGGCGATGCCACGCACCGATTGGAAACGTTGCCTTTGACGCGACGTTCTGACCAGCGTCGCGGAAGTAGATCGTGCTCGCGTCCCCTTCAGGAACGTAGACGCCAATATCGAAACGGTTCGCTGTGTCGATGTCGTATTGCAGGTACGCGACCGCCGCAGATTTGGCATCGGGCCGGAACATCCAAAAGGAAAACTCGCACAAACCGCTGCTGATCGCCGTATCGCCGGGGAACGGAAAGAGGCTGCGATCGTGCCGTCCGTGATGCCGCACGCTGAGATTCGCGGAACCGTCAGCCGCGCGAGTTAATTTCAGCGCACGCCCTTTCTCGCCACGGTGGACTTTGCTTTGCGCATGCGGTCTCGCGTCGCTGCCGTCGCCGAGCACTTCCCAATAACCGGGGCCGCTCCGCAAGTCGGGTCGATGACAGAAGTCGCCGTAGCCGCCGCCGTAGCCGTCACTCTCTTCGGGGAAGTCATCGAACGACTGTTCGATGAACTTGATGTGCCCGAACTTCGTGAAGTCGCGCTGCCATTGTTCCCAACGCTCGGTCATGTTGAACGTCCACAAGTCCGGCCACGCATCCAGCCGCCAGCCATCCGCACCGGGCGGCGGATCGCGAAAGCCAGTCATCGGACCACCGGCTTGAATGACACGTGCGGTGGGCCGCTTGCTCTGCTTGATGAAGTCGCGCACTGTCGCCACTGAAACAGCACCGTCGATGTAGCCGAAGTCGGCTGGCTTTGCGCGTGCTCCGTAGCCTTCGTAGCCATCCAGCACAACCGGCACGACAAGCTCGTTGACCAGCCCTTCGTCGAGCCACGTTCGCCAATCGAGCGGCCAATTGCCCAGGCACGTCCCCGCGCGATCGCCAGGAATCTGCACGGCGATTTGAATGGTCGGATCGACGGCATTCAGAGCTTGTCGCAACTCGCGGTAAAACTGCGTGAGATACTCGCCGCGCAGCGTACGCCAATTTTCGAGCATCGGATCGCGACCGTCGAACTTCGGATTCGAGTAATCGAAGCGAGGGTCCGTGAGGATGTCGACGCCGTGCCGCTTCTTCATCTCCGCGACAACGGGCGCATTGAAGCCGAACTGATCGGCGTGCTTCGGAGCGGGTTGATTCTGCGCCGCCTCGGTTCGCAGACAAGCGACGAAGCGATTGAAGCCGTAGTCCTTCGCGAACTGCACGAACTCCGAAACCTTCGCCGCGCGAGCTTCCGGGTAAGCATACTCCCAAACCATGAATTGCTTGTTGCCGGGCCGATCGATCGACAGCACTTCGGGATGATCGGTCCCGAATTTGTTTTCGTAGAGCCACGCCGTCGTGAAGCCCGGCCCGGTCGGCGGTGCTCCGTTGCTGTAGACCGTCGGATACCACGCCCAGACCTCGATCCCCTCGCGCTCGGCTGCCGCGAGCAGCGTTTTGAGCACAGGGAATTCGGCGAGCTTCTGATCCACTCGTTCCAACAAATAGTTCATGCCCGGCGAGACCTTCGTCTTCCAGCGCGTCATGAAACGTGCCGGCAACATCGCCTCGTCAACACGCCAATACACGCCCTGAATTCCTCGTGCCTTCCAGCGTTTGACGATTCGCTCAATCGCCTGCGCTGAGTCCATCCCGGCATCGGTCCCCGGCCCGCAGCAAATCACCGCATCATCCCAACCGACAATCAATCGGTGCGCTGGCGACATTCTAACCTCGTCCGCGACCATCGGAACGTAACATGAGTTCAATAAGCCGACAGCGATAACAAGCCGGCACAGCCACCGATTTGACGTGGTCGAACATGTGAATTTCATCAAAGATTTCCTTAACTAAGCTCAACATTCGATCATTTCACGGCCACGCGACGTCCCAGGCAGATGCGAAAGCCGTCGCGGGAGTCGGAGTAAGCGGGTCCGTGGAGGCCGAGGCGAACGGCACAGCGTGCATTGCCGGGTACATCAAAGTAGTTGCCGCCGCGGCAGACCGGATGCGGGTCCTTGTCGACGAAATACGGCTCCTCGTGCGTGCCGAGCGGGTCGAAATGATCCAGGGCGATCTCCCAAACTCCGCCGCACATGTCGGCTAGGCCAAACCCATTGCGGCCTTTTTCGCCGTAATGATCCACCGGCGAAACGAACGCGAACCCGTCACTCCAGGGTGCCTTCCCCAGCGGCCAGGTCCTGTTTCGTCCGGGCAGGAAGTCGATCGCCGAGACGTTTAGCCGGCCCTCGCCTTCTTCAAACTCATCGCCCCACCAGAAGGCCGCTCGCGGTCGTCCGCCACGGCATGCATATTCCCATTCGGCGTCCGTGGGCAACCGGTATTCAAAATCTTCTGACAGCCGACCCGCCTCGTACTCACGCTTCGTCAACCACTGACCGAAAGCCCGCGCATCATTCCAGCTCACACACACGACCGGAAAATCGTCGCGCTGCGGGAACGCCCAATTCGGATCGCGCCAGCTCTTACCAGCCATCGATTTCCACGGATGCATCACTTTGTTCGAGAGCTGATAGCCGTTCCATTCGGGATCAAAAACCTGAGTCTCGCCGCCGGGTTTCTCGGCGTCGGTCACATAGCCGGTAGCCTCGACGAATCGCCGGAACTGGCCGACGCTGACTTCGGTTCGGCCCATCCAGAAGCCGTGCTTGATCCGGGCGGGTCTCGCTTCACCCTCGAAGCTTTCGCGATTGGTTCCCGGCGCGGCACCGCCTTCGATGCCGGTCGCCCAGGCCCGCTCCTCGGGCGTGCTGCCCAGCATGAATTCGCCGGGCGGGATATATACGACCTCCAGCTTCACGTCTTCATTCAGGTCCAACAGTTTTGTCGCCCCATTGGCTGGCTCATCGGCTGGCGTTACTCGCATGGAAATGCCATCGCCGGAAACGGCGGCCAGCATGACAAGTGCCGGAAAGATACGAAGAAAGTTGTTCTTGGTGTTTGTGTCGCGTCTCATGAGTGTTCGTTCTGTGAATGGAGGGCTGATCGTTGTCTGTGAATGAAGTTGATCATTCATTGTAACGAACACGCTCGTGCAGTGGCAACCAAGTTGCCGGCGAAAGCCAAGGAGCTTCATGATCGGCTGCTCGCGTGCAGAACCGATGTGAACGCTCCGACGCTACGGAGTTTCGCCGATCAGCTTTTTCAAGCGTTGCTGGATGATAGTTTCGCGATTGCGTTCGCGAAGTTGAATTTGCTCCTCGATCAAAGCCAGCTTCTTTGCTAGGAGTTTGGCTTCGGAAGACTGCTGCGATTGACGCAGTACAAAAGAGTCAACGATTGACTTAAGTAACTGGTCCTTCAATCCCGCTTTGCTCACTTCGTCGGTAGCGGCCTTGATCTGTACAGCCAGTTTTTCAACTTCAGCGTTGACGGTCGTCAAGTCGAAAGAGGGCGACGATGATAGGTAGGTGTCACTATCGCTTATTGAGCCGCTAGAACTGGCCCAAGCCGGTGATTTCGTCAATGGGCTAGACGCAACCGAGCCCACGCTCCCTGGCAATCCAATGCTTCCCGTCCCGGTGCCATCGCCGGCCATTTCAGAACCCATCATCGAACTCATATAACTGTAACCCGACATGCCCATTCCCATCGCTAGCCTGCTCTTCGCTTGAATCGGTCGTTCGTCGAACACTTCTATCGTCGGATTGTCCAGGTCAAGGGTTTCGGCAGCAGCCGCAAACTTTTTTATGTTGATTCCAGTAAGGTTGCCGTTTGGCAATCCAACACGCAGGAACATTCTGACTTTGTCTCCGGCTTCAACAGGCTTCGTTTCTACTGCGGTAATTCCGTAACGAATCGCTTCCGCCCGAACCGTTGACTCGAGTTCAGTGATCGTCGGCCCGTCCGCGCCCGGCAATGGATTTGGATATTCAACATGCACTGAAATGCCTGGTTCGGTCGGCAGTGGTGTCTTCTGATCTACCGAGATCGATTCGACCGGGATGAATTGTGAAACAACGTTTGGATCGTATCCTCTCGCCATATCATACGCGTCCAAAAAAGGAACTTCTCCTGGTTTGAGATCTGGTCCAAGGAGAATCACGAATTTTGTTTTTGCTTGCCATCCTCCCATGCCTCCACTGCCGTTCCCCATTATTTCTCCTCCAAATCCTCCTCCGCCTTGCGCAAGAGTTGAAGAATGACTGATGAGAAGAAGTAGAATTGTGGCAGCGATAACTTTCATGATTGACTTTCAAGAGAAGAGGGTTGGTTCGATTGACAGATCGCTTTAGGACCGTTCGATCAATAACTGTCCGGTTTTTGAAGTTGGAAAGGGCGGTAAGGGTATCACATTCAGGGAATCCCGCAGGCTTGCCCTGCGGATCGTTGGGTTTTTCGCTAATAAACCATTCTCAATCACCGCCGCACCCGACATACGCACGCTCGATTGCCTTCGGCAATCGAGCGTGCGTATGTCGGATATACATGGTGAAGCTATTCAGGGTAGGCAGAAACCGAATCATCCGCAGGGCAAGCCTGCGGGATTTGTAGTCACTACACACCATTACAGCCCTGGGCTGCCAGCCTGTCATTTTTAATGCGACAGGCTGAAAACCTATCCAACTAATTGATCGAACGGTCCTTACTCGTTGATCACTTCAACGGAGTCAGCTTCTATCTGAGACAACAATGCATCGATTTCTTTCGATAGATCGCTGAGTTGTGATTGAACGGTTTCTTCCGAGAGCGGACTCGGGGTGAAGTAGACTTCGGTTCCCTGCCGTACCATTGGAATGCCATCACTAGCGGATTGCATTGCAGGACTCGGATAGTACGCCGTCTGCCCAGGAATCTTGTTGGGTAACCGAATCCAGATGCTCGTCCCCGCCACGATCGTGATCACAAAGAATAACGCGAACAGTGTCAACTTGCGAGGCTTTGCTGGCGCGTCTTGCAAGCTGGTTGGAATCGATTGAACCATGGGTTGTTGCACCTGTGCCAAGCATTGCCTGAGTAACTGAGCGACTTCGTTTGCCGTGGCGTAACGTTGGGACGCATCTTTCGCCATCAGCTTCGACGTTAAGCGTTCGAGCCACGAGGGGACTGCTGCATTTTGCTCTCGCATCGAGCGTGGCTCGCTGTCGGTAACCTTACGCAAAATCCCGTAGCTGGTTTCCGCTCGAAACGGCGGATGACCGACAGACATCGCGTAGATCACGCTGCCAAGGCTGAACAAATCGCTGCGCCCGCCTACCGCTTCGCCGCGAGCTTGCTCGGGCGACATGTACTGTGGCGTTCCGGCAATCACGCCGCTGCGCGTCAGCGTTGCATCATCGACGGCGCGGGCGAGTCCGAAATCGGTCAATAGCGCGCGATCAATGCCGCGTTCAAGCAGAATGTTCGCTGGTTTCACATCGCGATGAACAAGGCCTTGGGCGTGCGCCGCTGCTAGTCCTTCAGCGACTTGCAGAGCGATTCGCAGTACTTCCACCGTCGGCAATGTTCCATCGGCATCGATCCGCTGTTGCAACGAGTGGCAGGCAACATACGGCATGACCAGAAATGGTAATGAAGCTTTTTCGCTGACCGATAGGATCGGCATCACGTTGGGATGAACAATCGCGGCCGTGGCTTGAGCTTCTCTCAAAAATCGCTGACGCGCCGCACCGCTGGTTGCCAGATGAGGAGCCATCACTTTTACGGCAACTGGGCGGTTGAGTTCCTCCTGAAATCCTTTCAAGACGATACCCATCCCACCAAAGCCGATGACCGACATGATTTCAAACTCGCCAATCTTTCCCATTGAGTCATCGCGTTGGCTGGGCTCGAGAAATCCGATAGCAAAGTCGATCGGCGACTGCGCATACTCGGACGGATAAACGGGCGCATCGTCACCACGGCTTGAAAACGACCCGCTGCTGAGCGAACGTTGTGACTGTGCTTCGACTCGCAGGGCGCTGGCGATCCGCGACCATTCTTCACCGCTGCCGGCGATCGCTTCGAACCGTTGTCGGCAAGCTTCGCAATCGGCCAAGTGGACTTTGGCAAGCGATTCTTGGTCATCGGAAAGTTGACCGGCAAGCGACGCCTTTAATGTTTCCAAATCAGGATGTTGGATGTTCATTGGTCCATCACCTCACTCACTTTGTCGCGAATCCGTTTCATGATCCTGCCTCGCGACATGTAAATGCTTCCTGGAGAGCTCGCCAAGCCTGTTCGTCTCGCTCACTTTTCAGTTGCAAGATCAAACTCGCCCGCGTCAGCGGTGGGTTCGATTGAGGAGTTGGTTGGGTCATTTCGGTTCGTCCTTGCTCTTTATAGTCCACGTCCGGGAGCGAATCTCACGCTAGTTTAAATAAAAAGTTTTGATGAGCAGTTCCATTGCCTTCTGCAATCGAGCGTGTGTAGGTCGGGGCGGGGGGATTTTGAATTTTAGCGTGCAAATCATAACCCGAATGCGTAAGCGAGGGATCGCAGTTATCCCTCGCTTACGGCCAACGGCCCGGCAGTTTGTTTTGCCCGCCCGTCGCGAATCGTAAACGGCCGGGCCTTTGGCCCTTAAGTTCGTATTCTTAAGTTCGTATTTGTCGTTTACCCGGCCCGTTGGGCCTAACGGGCCTAACGGGCCCAACGGGGCCAACGGGCCGGGCTAGGTAAATTGCTGGGCCTTTGGCCCGGTATATCTTTAATAGCGCAACTTCAAAACTTACGCAGCGGGTTACTTAATCAACAAGCCGCGAGCCACGATTCGGGCCGATATGACGAGCCCCAGGTTGTGTCCTGGAAAGGAATCCTGGGGGCATTTAGAATAGGATCACGCCGAGAGCAAGAAATTCGCGCTCTGGCAACCCATTCAATAAAATACAAAAATACCTTTTACGCTTGATTGATTGACTGATGTCCGCACAAAACGATACTGCATCCAGCCTCAAGACGATGTTGGATAAGATTTGGGATTCCCACGTCGTTGATGCTCCGGCCGGAAAACCGGCGATCATTTACGTCGATTTGCACTTGGTTCACGAAGTCACCAGCCCCCAAGCATTTGACGGGTTGCGGCTTAATAACCGCAAAGTTCGACGCCCCGAGCGAACCATTGCCACACCCGATCACAATGTGCCGACCAGCGACCGGGGACTGCCGATCGCTGACCCTATCAGCCGCAAACAGATCGAAACGCTACGCAGCAACTGCGCCGAATTCGGAATTCGACTATTCGATATTGGTGACGTTCGCCAAGGGATCGTCCACGTCATCGGTCCTGAAAATGGATATACCCAACCGGGCATGACCATTGTCTGCGGCGATAGCCATACGGCCACTCACGGTGCATTTGGTTCGCTGGCTTTTGGGATCGGTACCAGCGAAGTGGAGCATGTGCTCGCCACGCAGACGCTGTTGCAGTTCAAGCCCAAGACGTTTGAACTTCGCGTTGACGGGGCGCTGTCCCGAGGGGTTACCGCGAAAGATATGATTCTGTATTTGATCGGTCAAATTGGTACGGCAGGCGGTACAGGTTACGTCATCGAATACACTGGCGATTGCATGATGGCATTGTCGATGGAGCAACGGATGACGGTTTGCAACATGTCGATCGAAGCGGGCGCAAGAGCTGGCATGATCGCGCCTGACCAAACGACATTCGATTATTTGAAGGGCCGTCCTGAAGCACCATCGGGTGCCGCGTTTGACCAAGCTGTAGCGTGGTGGCGGCAATTGCCTAGCGATCCTGGGGCAAAGTTTGATTTGTCCAAAACGTACCAGGGCGCTGACATTGAGCCTCAAGTTACCTGGGGGACGAATCCTGGACAGGTGCTTGGCATCGACCAAAAAATTCCGTCGCCTAATGATTTTACCGATGCCACGGAACGCAAGTCGACCGAACAAGCATTGCTGTACATGGGGCTTGCCGAAGGGACGCCGCTCCATGAGGTGGAGTTAAACCGGGTTTTCATTGGCAGTTGCACGAACGCACGAATCGAAGACTTGCGAGCTGCGGCAGCGGTCGCGAAGGGCTACAAGGTTTCGGGCCATGTCAATGCGATGGTTGTCCCGGGCAGCGGCCAAGTAAAGCGTCAAGCCGAGCAAGAAGGACTCGATCGCGTCTTCAAGGAAGCCGGGTTCGATTGGCGCGAAGCCGGTTGTAGCATGTGTTTAGCGATGAATCCGGATAAGCTTGAGCCCGGTGAGCGATGCGCAAGCACCAGCAACCGTAATTTCGAAGGCCGTCAAGGTAAGGGCGGGCGCACGCATTTGGTCAGCCCTGCGATGGCCGCAGCCGCCGCGATACGTGGCCACTTTGTCGACATTCGCGATTGGTCCTACAAGGCCTGATCGCCGCACCCTTGATGCAGATTTTTTCACACACTCCTTGATTCAAAAAACCATGCAAAGTTTTACCGTTCACAACGGCTTGGTCGCGACATTGGATCGCGCCAATGTCGACACCGACCAGATTATTCCAAAGCAGTTCCTGAAGCGAATCGAGCGGACTGGCTTCGGACAATTTCTGTTTTTTGATTGGCGGTTCCTCGAAGATGGCGAAACCGAGAATCTTGAGTTTGAGCTAAACCGACCAGACCTTGCTGGTGCTTCCGTGTTGGTCACACGTAAGAATTTCGGCAGCGGCAGCAGCCGCGAACATGCCGTTTGGGCACTTGACGATTACGGTTTTCGCTGCGTGATTGCACCGTCATTCGCAGATATTTTTTTCAATAACAGTTTCAAAAATGGGATGCTCCCGATCGTTTTCAGCGATGCCGATGTGGATGAGCTATTTATTCGTGCGGCCAAGCATCCGCGCTACCGGCTGACGGTGGACCTGAATCAACAAGTCGTGAGCGATGAGTTTGGTTTCGTTCGCGAATTTGTCGTCGATCCATCGCGTCGGCATAACTTGTTGCTTGGACTGGATGACATCGCCGAAACTTTGTTGTTCGAGGATAAAATCACCGAGTTCGAATTGGCACGAGGGTTAAGCTAAGGAACAGTCCCGAAATAACTTCCCGATTTCAACCGTAGCGGTAGAGCGCAAGCTCTCCGGTTCCGAGATACCGGACGGCTCTCGCCGTTCCGCTAAAAACGGAGTTTGTTTTGGGGGCATTTACTTAGAAGCATTCAACTTTCGAGGTTTTGGCTTGATACTAGCTTGCATACTTGTCGCCGTTTGGTTGCTTTGTGGCGCGGGTTTGCGGCATCGATTTGCGATTTTTGATCGGATCTATATCCCGCCTTCCGTGATTGCAGGGTTTATCGGTTTGCTCGTGATGCAAACGCTCGGGCGTGGCAAGTCGATGATCGCAGTATCACTTATCGAGGCCGGCGATGTGCTGCGCGGTTGGCCATCGTTGTTGATCGCGATTGTATTCGCTGGCCTGTTGCTGCCTCGGGCAACGGCACCTTGGAAACAGAGCATTCGCTCCGCCGGACGCGAGGCGCTGATGGTTTGGATCATTGTGCTTGGCCAAACAGCGATCGGGTTGCTCGCGACTTGGTTGATCATTCAGCCTTTCTACGATCTGCCAGCATCATTCGGCATGTTGCTGGAGACAGGTTTCGCTGGCGGACATGGAACGGCGGCAGCGATGGGACAAGTCTTCGCCGCACCGCAAGTCGGCTTGCCCGAAGGACTGGACCTTGGTTTGTTAATGGCAACGATCGGCTTGATTTACGGAACACTGTCCGGAATCGTTTGGATTAACCTAGCGAAACGCTGGGGTTGGGTCAGTCATCAGCCAACCATTTCAATGGCTTCCTATTCCGAAATCGAGGATTGGGAACAAGTACAGCGAACAGTCGGTCGCACCGCATTTTCCCGGGGGTTGGATCCGATGTTGGTGCAAGCGATTTGGCTGGCTCTAGCGCTGGCCGCAGGCATGGCGATTCAGACTTTGGTTGGTTTCGCATCTTCGCGTGCGGATGGGCCATCGACTCAAGTCGACAACGTATCGGAGACAGGCAGCGAAAACGCCTCAGCAAAACTAGTGGATGACAAGGTCTCATTCTCCGGTGTATCGGGTAGTTTTCCGCTGTTTGTTTATACGCTGATCGGTGGCTGGGTCGTTCGCAAACTATTGAAGTGGTTGGGGGCGGGACATTTGATCGATGAATCGAGCATAGCGCGTTGGGGGACGATAGCGATGGATCTGCTGGTGGTGGCAGCGATCGCAACGTTGAATATCGCGGACGTCATCAAGTTAGCCGTTCCCTTTACCGTGTTGGTCGTTTGTGGAATGGTTTGGACTGCGGTTTGTTTGATGATCATTTCCCGGCGTGTTTTGCCGAAGTCCCATTGGTTTGAACTTGGATTGATCAACTATGGCATGAGTACAGGAACGACCGCGACAGGCTTTGTTTTGCTGCGGATCATCGATCCCGAGTTGAAAACCGATGCGGCCAAAGAGTACGCGATGGCAGCACCGTTTTCGGCACCATTTATCGGCGGCGGGATGTTGACAATCTCATTGCCGATATTGGTCTTGGAGCGGATTCCGATCGCGATCAGTGCGATCGGAATGACGTTGATTGTGATCGCGCTATTGGCATTCGCGTGGCGTGTATCAGGGAAAGATACGGCTTTAGATGGCCAGTTGAATAGTGCCAACTAGCGGCTAATTGGCGTTGCCCGATTAGTCACGATCAACATGATACCTGGAACTGCTTGCGCTGGCTCATCCGTTTCGGGCGTTCTGTAGAGCCAGAGAATACCACCAAGAATCAATGCCGCTAAAGCGAGAATGACAAAGTAGGAAACTGCGGCCAACAAAAATGTTGACTCTTGCACTCTCTCGTCAGGCGGGATTTTTGGGTCCTCTTTGAGTGCATCCACTGCGTCATGCACGATTGCCGTAGCTTGATTGGATTCTCTCATCATGGTCGCCTGCAACAACTTGGGTTGGGTATCTCGCATGCCATCAACACAGAAAAGCTCACGCTGAATACTTCCTGCACGAAACGTTACGCACGTTTCCTATTACGCAATTTCTGTGCCGCACCATCACCAACACCTGAAGCTTGACAAATTCGTGTCTTTCTTGGGTTTGCACGATTGCATCTATGAAGCGAGCGTGTTGGCTGGAGGATTTACGCTCATTGATCGAGAGTTAACCACACTGGTCGGCGAACTGCCAAAGCACAAGGATGAATTGGTCGTTAAGCCTTGCAGCGTTGTGGGAATGACACTGCCACTTAGAACGACGCCTCGCTAGGTAGCAGTGCGTGTTGAGGCGCGGCGGAGACATCGCGATCCAGTTCGTAAAGATTTGCAGATTTCTCGTTCCCGCGCGCGGCGAGTTCAAACTTATCGAGTAAATCGTTGACAAGAGTCTCTTCTTCAATTTGCTCTTTGACGAAACATTGGCCAAAGTTAAACGTGGCCCAGTCTCTCTCCTCCAATGCCAGATTGACGATCGCATCAATTGACTTGGAGTTGTCGATTTCGTGTTGTACTATTCGCTGGAGGCAATCTCGCAAGTCATTTGGTTCGGAACCCGGCATGTCGATCGCCGCGATTTTCGCTTTTCCGCCACGATTATTTATGTAGCGAATAAATCTCAACATGTGCTGTCGCTCCTCGTGGCTGTGCTTATAAAGGAAAGTCGCGACCCCACCAAATCCATTCACTTCCGCCCAGGATGCATACGACAAATAGACCTGCGATTGGTAGGCCTCACGCGTCAGTTGTTCATTGAGCTGTTGATCCATTTTTTCTGAGATGCGTTTTTTTTGCACGTTGTTTGTCCGGTTGTGTTGAATGTGGAGCGGTCCTTTATGTTTGTCTTTCGTTCCGCGAAAGACCGCTCTTTCGCGGAGCGAAAGGCGACACACAATTGCCGCACGATCTTAAATTGGCTCGTCCGACGGACCCGTTGAAGAGCATTTGCTGTACCAACGACGTTCAAAGAGCTTGCACCGAAGAGATCTACAGTTTCGTTTCCCACAGTGTCCCGTTTGCGTCTCAATCAGCTCGTCCGACGGACCTGTTGGAATGCCAAGCCTTACACGCAAGCATTTTCGTTATTATGATACCGACGACACGCTAAGCTGGTTCTACAACAAGAGACAAACCATGACGCAATTCAATGTTGGCGGCGAGTTAACTTATGAGGTACGCCAAACGACAGTCTTTCTCTTTCAAATCGCTGCCGCGCGAACGGCTCGTCAGCAAGTCTTGTCGGAACAATTGAGCTTCGATCCAGGCTTGAACGTGGAGTGGTGCCAAGTCGGTTTGGAAGGAAATCAAATGCATCGCGTGGTCGTGGAACCATGCAAGTTAAGAATATCATATCGAGCCACGGTGGATGTGATCGCGAACGTAGAACGTTCGACAGACGTCTGCGAGACGATGGTCTCACAAATGCCACAGGAAGTGTTGACGTATTTGAACCCTAGCCGATATTGCGAGAGCGATTTTCTGGGGAGATTCGCATACGAAGAGTTTGGACGATTGCCACTGGGTTTTTCGCGTGTTACCGCAATTTGCGATTGGGTGAACAATCATCTCGATTACACACCGGGAAGTACGACCTCCACCACAACGGCTGCGGACGTATTGATGCAGCGAACAGGCGTTTGCCGCGACTACGCGCATCTAGCGATCACACTTTGCCGAGGCCTTGGTATTCCAGCCAGATACGTGGCTGGTTATGCAGTCGATTTACAACCGCCAGACTTTCACGGATTCATGGAAGCGTTCTTAGGCGGAGACTGGTTTCTGTTTGATCCCACGAAACTTGCACCCGTGAATAAGTTGATCCGCATCGGAACGGGACGCGACGCGGCGGATGTGTCTTTTGCAACGCTGATCGGCAAAGCAACTTCAATCGACAAACAAGTTTGGGCAAACACCGTCGACTTGCAGGTGCCAAATGACGGTGACCAAACAGGCGTTGCTGTTTCCACCGCTTAGTCGATCGTCTGAGTGAAACGCGAGGAGGCGACGAATCGCGAGCTGAAATGAAGGGCTCGGGCGGGCCGGTTTTAGCCGCCAGTGGTGAATCGTTGTCGTGACCAAAACCGCTTACCGTCCAACCGTGAGTGTAAGGATGCTAGGATTGTTGTCCAATCTAAGGCCCAGGACGAGTAAAAATCTTCACACGAAATATTAGCGGGCTAGAATCTCAGAATTCGACCGCCACCTTGGTATGACACGGCATTCTCTCTCAGCTCTCCGAATTACCCAATCACAATTGCGAGGAACGAGGATGATAAAATTTTCCATTCAGCGAAGCACTCTCGGAGCGGAAACGGCGGCGGCAGTCGCGTGCGAGTCTTCTGATCGAGAGCTGCTACTGCGGTATCTGCAAGGCGACGAATCGGCTTTCTCCACGGTCGTTCAGCGACATGCGGGATTGGTAATGGGAGTATGTCAACGGATTTTGCGTGATATCACGGACGCCGAGGACGCGTTTCAGGCGACGTTTCTCGTTCTTGCTCGCAAGGCCGGTGCATTGAAATGGAACGACTCGGTCGCTGGGTGGTTGCATGATACCGCCAGACGCACCGCTCTGAAGCTCAGGAGTTCCGCTCTTCGTCGGTCAGTGGTCGAGCGGCGGGCCGCGGACGCGAGTCCGATGCTTGAGGCCACCTCGGAAAGATCCGACCCCTGTTCCCAGGCCACTATGCTGGAGTTGTCAGCAATTTTGGACGAGGAGCTGTCTTGCTTATCCACAAAGTTTCGTGAGGTCATCCTGCTGAGCCAGATCGAAGGACTCGGTCGCGATGAATTGGCTGCAAGGCTGGGGATCACCACTGCCGCAGTGAAGGATCGGCTGGAACGCGGGCGAGAGCAACTGCGAATGCGGCTGGTGAAACGCGGGGTCACATTGTCGGCGGTGACGCTGGCGGCATGGCTGGTTCCTGGAACCGCGAACGCGGGATCAACCACTCTGATGGCAGGCACCGCCCAAGCGGCAACCGCGTTCGCAGCAGGAAATCTGGCGGTCGGGAGCGTCTCGGCCGCAACGACTTTGGCACAAGGAGTTCTTACGATGATGGGTTTGCAAAAACTGAAGATGGTTACCGCGTGCATGGTCTCGCTGTTGACGGCCGGAACAATCGCCTATGGTATGTTGCAGGATGAACCGACTCGATTTGAGAAAGGCTTGAAAGGCGAAATCGTGTCGGTCAGCACCGGCAATCCACTGACGGTGACGATTTCGCTCGAAGAGTCTGAGGTGCTGCTCAATCTCGACGTCTCGGAGAGGGCGAAAGTCTGGACCGCCTATGAACCTGGGCAACTGGCTGACTTGATAGCAGGACAATATGTTTCAGTGCGGCTGGGTGACGACAATCGGACAGTGAACGAGATTCACGTTCAGGGGACGATGCGAGAAGCTTCGATCCATTCGATCACTGAGTCCGGCAAGATCGTCATCGTGAACCACGACGATGACGAAGATGGGGCGAGCACGCAGAGTGAAGTCGAACTTGCACCGGGTGCGATCGTGCGAATCGGAGGTCTTCCAGCCGCTCGCAGTGACCTCAAACCGGGCATGGAAGTGCCGCTCGAATTCGGTCGCGATGGCAATCTGGTAAATGCGATTGAAGCCGATGCGGCGGAGAACTCACTGATCGACGGCGACTTACTGGAAGTCGATCTGACGGCCAACACTCTGCGGCTGAGTCAGGAAGGGACGGAAGAAGGCCAATCGGTTGAACGGTCGCTGAAGTCTAACGCAGAGACGATCGTGACACTCGACGGTCAACCGGCGAAGCTGGCGGACCTCGCGAAGGGAGCGTGGCTTACACTACGATTGTCCGACGATGGCCAGACGGTTCGCGTTGTTAAGGCGAACAGCCCGGAGAATGACGAAGACGAGCCACCAGCAGAAGACGAGCCATCCGTCGAAGACGACCAGTAATGTTCCCAGTTTGTATTCGGGCGATAGACGCGGGACTCGCGTCCGTTTTAGCCTTGGCAGGCCCGAGGCTAGCGTCTACGGTTCACTCAGATTGCTTAAGTCCACGCTATTCGAGACTGGTCCACAAGTGCTCCCTTTACTTTGAAAGCGATAACCATGCCACGCCTGTTTGTTTGTTTCCTCTTCGTAGTATTCGCCGCTGTCGCCGACGCGGGGAATCTGCATTTGCGAATGGAACAGTCAGAGCGTTCGGTCAAAGGGGAATTCTCGGACGAGGTACCGGGACGATTCGTTTACAACCCAGGAACGCGGCGCTCACTCGTCAACACGCATTCGTTAAAGTTGATAGCGGGAAGTGTTTCGAAACTGGAAAAACCCGAGTGGTCGCCCACCGGGAGCTTTACTCTGGAAGCCTTCGTAAAGCCGACAGTCGCCACTGAGGCTGCATTCGTCAAGAAGTCTCGTTCCTCATTGCCGGTTGGCGAGGTCGGGCTGATGCTGGATTACTTTCAGGCTCATAACCAGTTCTACTTTCGCAGCTTCATCTCCGCACCAGGCAGCCTGCACACCGCGAAACTGAACGTTGGATACTACGGCAGTTCGGCACAGTATCAGGGCGAAAAGGATCAGGTATGGCGGCATATGGCGATTGTCTATGACGCCGATCTTAAAACAAAAACAACCTATCTGGACTACTATCTCTCTCGCTCCGAACCACAGCTTGAGCCACTCACGTTCGACGATGGCCCTCTGCTGTTGGGCGGCGGAGATCTGGAAGGATTCGTGGATGAAGTCCGGTACACTGATCGCGCGCTGCGGCCAACTCTTTTCCTGAGAGTCGTGCCCACGGCAATTGACGGTGTCAGCTTTGAGAGTGCGCAGACAATCGCCCCTGGCGATGCGCGATGCATGGATGTTAAGGAACACTTCGGCGCCGTCGGCGATGGGTTGACCGACGATACAGCGGCGTTCCAGCAAGCATTTGACGCGCTCTGTAGTCGCGTGCCTCTGGCGTATCATACGCTGTTGGTGCCTCCGGGGACCTATTTGATCAGCCAGACAATTCAGGGCGGCCGCTTCATTGATGTAAAAGGGGCGGGGCCGACGAAGACTATTCTCAAGCTCAAGGATGGAGTCTTCGACGACCTCGAATCACCGCTTCCGATCCTGCGGATGAGCAGCACACGACAGCCGCCCGGACTGTCAACGCACGTCAACGGAAGCTCGATCAGCGTCTATCTCGATGGCATAACATTCGATACCGGTCGCAACAATCCTGCCGCGCGGGGCCTTGAGTTTCATGCAAACAACGTCGGCCGATTGGAGAACGTCATCATCCGCAGCGGAGACGGAGCAGGAGTGTGCGGGTTAGATCTGACCCATCACGATTGCGGCCCAGCGCTGATCAAGAGCGTGGAGATCATCGGCTTCGATTACGGCATCCAGTCACGCTACCAGGAATACTCGATGACCTTCGAGCGGATCCGCCTCAAGGATCAGAAGCGAGCAGGAATCCTCAACCAGGGCAACATCCTCGCGATTCGCCGACTGTCGTCGCAGAACTCCGTCCCGGCAATCGTGTGTGAAGGCGCGAACACGATGGTAACCCTGCTCGACTCGACACTCCTCGGCGGCAGCCCCAGTATACCGGGGATACCGGCCATTCAGTCCGACGGCGCGTTATACTGCTTGCGCGTGAAGACCAACGGATACCAGCAAGCGGTGGCGGGACGAACACTCGTCAGCCAGACACCAGCCGAGTGGCAAGACGTGTCCGTTCCGGGACCGAACCTGGAGGAGTATTCAAGTCGTGAGGCAGTGATCGGTCACGGGAAGTTGACAGGTGCGTTGAAGCTGCCGATCGAAGATACCCCGGAGCCACCAGATGTCCCCGCATCGGAATGGGTCAACGTGATGGCCTTCGCCGATCGGCGCACTGGCGATGACTGGTCACCGGTCATCCAGGCGGCCATTGATAGCGGTGCCCGCGTCCTCTACTGCCCGGCCAATTCGCTCGGTCCGCTTGAGACGACGATCATTCTGCGTGGTCGGGTCGAGCGAGTCATCGGCTATGGCGGCTCGTGGAATTGGAGTTCCCGGGCCTGGAAAGACCCCGGTCAGCGCGAGCAGACCGACTCCAACTCCGCTCCGCCGCCGCTAGTCATTTTCAACGATCCCAATCCGCAACGGACCGTGTGGCTCGACCGACTTAGCATCCAGTCACTTCATCATGCATCACCTGGCACGCTGGTGCTGCGTAGCTCTTCACCCGATCGATATACGACCGGATCGCCGGGTGGCCGGCTGTTCGCCGAAGACATCGGTGGTGCCGACTGGCACTTTGATCATCCCCAGTCGGTTTGGGTTCGACAGTGGAACCCCGAAAGCCACGCCGCAGGTCCGTGTATCCACAGCCGCGGTGCGACGATCTGGTCGCTCGGCTTCAAGACCGAATACGAAAGCCAAAAGCTGCTCGCCGAAGCGGGGGCCACGACCGAAATCCTCGGGGCCTTCATCTATCCACTGGGTTCGATTCCCGCAGATCGCCCCATTTTCGAAAACCGCAATAGCCGCATGTCGCTAATCTATGGCACCAGCGTCTACCAATCCAACCACAAACTCCACATTAGCGACTCGCGCGACGGGGAAACCAAACGATTTGGCAACGACTCGCTCCGCTGGGCCGGGAGCCGTGCCAAGATGGAACTCTTCACCACCGACTCACGTTGATTCGAGGCGCTGCAAAAGTCGTGGTTCTCGGTGAGTCTTTCGCTTGGCTTCTGCTACAATACAATTTGGAGGTCGATTGATGGTTGAGTTTACGATTACCGGTGATGAGCTGTGGGCCCGAATGGAGCGTGCCGTGGAAAAGGTCAATGAACGACTTAGAAAAACGGTTCGGATACTCGAGGATGCCAAGGTTCCGTATGCCGTTGTCGGCGGCCATGCCGTACGCGCATGGGTTGCTCAAGTCGACGAAGCCGCGCTGCGCACAACACGCGACGTTGACATCCTTGTTCGTCCCGACAATTTATCAGCAATGATTACCGTGATGACAGCGGCAGGCTTCCACCATCGAAAGACATCGGGACTAGACATGTTTGTCGAGCATCCTGACGCGTCAGCGCGTGATGCCGTCAATGTCGTATTGGTTGGTAACGTCGAAAGAAGCGGTGACGAACCGAATCCCGATATCGAGCCTTGGGTTCGCGCGAATGATTTCCGAGCAATCGCGTTGGAAACACTGGTACGAATGAAGCTAAATGCATTTCGTCGCAAGGATCAAGTTCATTTGCTTGATATGATTTCGCTGGGAATGATCGACGAGTCATGGCTTGACCGTTACCCCGAACAAATGCGTGTACGATTGGAGGAACTACTAAACGATCCCGACGGTTAGTCGCCAATCTACGACCAGGACTACCGCGTCGCATCGTGCCCAACTCGCTGCGATCGCGACAACGCTCGGATAATGGCCAGGATTACGCGGCAGCATGCAAACATGATCACACGATCGCCACCGTTTGGTTCACTAGCATACTGGTGCCGCCCGCACCATCTGTCAAACGCCATTCAATCGTACGGGTCAACGTTGACGGAGTCGCGATTGTACTCCTGAACGTGATGCGACTTGCAAGTGCCTGGACAGCCGCCAATGTGGCGTTCGCATTTAACGAAAAGAGCAACGCTGCAGAACCACTGCCACCGCTATAAGAAGCGATTGCAATGTTACCATAAGTAATTGTATTTCCACTCACGCCGATTTGTCCCGCACCAATTCCTTGGGCAGAAATGCTTACTAAATCGGTCGCATCTGCATTCGCGGAAACGCGAATTTGCAACGATCCGCCAAACAAAATCGGTGTGTCTAAATCACTCACGGTCGCGATGGGCGCAAGCAGGATTGCCGCAGATCCTCTCGTGTAGGTTTGAGTGATTGGAATCCCTGCCAAAGCCGGGTTGGCGGCATTTCCAAAATCGACTCCGGAACGCGTTCCACCTGCGTTCAAGGTCACCGTATGTTTAAACAGAGTTGTACCTGGATAAGTCTGGGTGTAACCCGTGGGTATAAATTCGCGGACGTAGTACGTTCCTGCCGCAAGATTACCGAACCGGTAGTAACCTGCTTCGTCGATGTCTGTTGTATCGGGGTCATCTTCTAGTGTTGCAACGCGCGGTTCGGTTGCACTATTCCATAGCCCATCGTTGTTAATGTCCAGATAGACGAAGGCATTAGCCATCCCACGTTCACGTGAGTAACCAGTCGTATTATTGAGGTTCAAAGCGGCAAACAATTCGTCACCGGTCTGATAGATTTTGGCAAATGGGTCAATCTTTCGCAGCTGGTCAAGCGACGCCGATTGTCCAACTCCAAACGCCCGCAGGTTTACATTGGCCGCCAGCAACGTGAGCACTTCATCATCAAAACCATTACCTGCGGTAGGAATGCCATCTGACAAGAATAGCAAATTACCTTGTCCATTCGGAGTGCCGAGCGCCGTGAAACTGCTGATAACTTGCTGCAAGGCCGCTTCGTAGTTCGTCGCGCCGCCGCTGCGAAGTGACTTCAGTGCTTTGACAACATCCAACTGGCCATCGGCGTCAGCATCGCTGTTTGCCGCAACACCGACCTGGAGGTTTGCTAGTACAGGATTCATGTCAATGTTGGCGGCAATACCGTTGAATATGACAATACCGATGTAGGCCGAATTTCCATATCCGGCCGCGATAAGTTGTTGGGTAAGCGAAATGCCGGCCTGAATCTCAGCATCGAGAATGGTGTTTGAGTAGCCATCGCCATTTACGTCCCCAACGCTTGTACCGGCAAATGGCTCGCTCGTGCTGCCGGAAATATCGATTGCCAGCATGATGTCGGGCAAGGTTCCGCGAATCAGTCCGCCGTCACGAACTTTATTGCCATTGGCGTCGTTCCAAACGATGCCTTCAATTGCTGCCGGAGCAGGCCGCAAGCCGACATTGAACGAAAAAGAGCCACCTGGGCCGATCGTGATGATTCGTGTGTATCCGTAACCATCGCAAAAATGTTCGATGTCACTTTGCAATCCAGGAGGAAGAAAGATTGATCCCTGGGTTAGGTTCACTCGAAACGCGTATTGGCCAGGAGGAAGGTCCACAAAACTAAAATTGCCGTTGCTATCCGAAACCGCTCTTCGCATTTCGACATCATCACCATCACCAACAATCCCGTTCCTTGGGTCGATAACAATCACCTGGATGCCGGGACGACCGGGCCCGGAATCGATCGTTCCGTCACCATTTTTGTCTTCCCCCACGTGACCGCCGGCGGAACCCGCTTGGATTAAACCAGCATCGATAGAAACATTGTTAACATAGTTGGCGATTATGAATGTTTGCGTACGACCGTTGTTGCGTCCTGCGTCGCTGTCGCCTAAATCATCACCTTGATCTCGCAATGTAAAAACAAATCCGCTGGGACGCGCAAACTCAACATAGTAGGCTCCGTTATCGATTCCTACAAAACTATAAAGGCCGCTGGTGTTGGTAAGGGTCTGCGCGACGATCACGTCATCGGTCGTGCCAACACGACCATCGAGGCCTGCTGACTTGAGCTTAACGCCCACGCCCGATTTTCCTAATTCGCCAACATCTTGCCGACCGTTTGCATTAGTGTCGAGCCAAACTCTGTCACCCACGGTGGCACCGAGGAAAAATCCAGCGTCCCAAGTATTTTGCGTCGTTCCCCTCGTGACGTTGAACAATACCGTGGTGTGCGTGACCGGGTCAAAATCATTATCCAAAGTGTCCTGCGCATTGCTGCTTACATCGCGTGGAGACTGCAAGTATCCTGTTGGCGGTGTGATACCGAGAAAGTACTGTCCGGTCTCGATGCCAACGAACGAATAGGCGCCCGATGCATTCGTTATCGTCGAACGCAGTAACTGGCCGGTGGAGCCATAGAGGCGAACGGCAACATTGGCCAGATTGGCCTCGCCCGTATCTTGAATACCGTTCCTATTTGTATCATTCCAGGCACGATCTCCGATCGTGGCTCCGAGGTAGAAACCGGCATCCCATTTCAAGGACTGGGCAACCGTGACCGTAACGATGGCTGTTCGCATGGTTATCGGATCGATGTCACTATCCAGCGCGTCGTTCGTGCCCTGGTCTTTAGGCGATGTAAGATAGCTCGCCGGCGGCACAAATTGGACGTAGTACTGACCAGGTGTAAGATTGGTGAATAAGTAATTTCCTGTTGCATTCGTGACAATTTCACTTCCAACAAGCGTATTCGTGGAAGTATAGAGTTGCACTCGCACACCAGCCAAACCGGATTCGCCTGCTTCTTGAATGCCATCGGCATCCAAATCATTCCAAACATGATTCCCAATAGAGGCGGTCCCCAAAACGAGCCCGGCATCGATATCTTTGATTGCACCACCAGCGACAACATCGAGCAAACCGGTATAGAAAGTTGCAGGGGAAAAATCGCTATTTATCGTGGTGTCGGTCCCTTGGCTTTGCGGGGCCATGACGTAGCCCACTCCCGGATTTGCTTTCACATAGTATTTGCCGGGCGCTACGTTGATAAACTCGTAAATGCGATTGGCGTCGGTCGCATCGTTGCTCACATATTGATCATCAGCATTGCCAACGATATTGTCAGTTGTCAGGTAAAGATCAAAGTAATACGTCCCCGCCAGCGCTGTCTCTCCGATTTGTCGTATTCCATCGCCATTGTCGAGCCATGCCTTACCGGAAATGGTACCCGAGCCTAACGCAGGATCGACGAATCCCGCATCGACATCGGTGATGTTACTGCTCGGTGCAACGAGAAAATCAGACGAGTTTCCTGTGGCAACATCAACGTCGCTATCACGAGTGTCATCTAAACCAGCATTCTGGATCGTGCGGTTGTATCCCGAACGGTATGCGTTGATGTGAAACGTACCGGGACGTACGTTTGCAAACACAGCCATGCCGTTCGCCCCGGTCGTAGCCGAGATTTGAGCATACTGTGATCCCGCCAGCGTCACCGTAGCACCCGCCAGACCATTCTGTTCAGGTGCGCCCGCATCTTGAAAGCCGTCTCCGTCGGCATCGTTCCAACAGAAAACTGTGAGCGTTCCTCCTTGAATCAATCCTCCGTCATACTGCTGCGTAGTCCCATCTGTGACAGTGATATAGTTTGTATAGGTGGAGTTTGTGTTTGCCGTGAATGTCTTAAAACTATTACTGACAAGATCTGGTGAAAGCGTATACCCGGTAGGCAATATGAAACTCAAATGGTAGCCAGATCCGGCAAGAACATCGAACGCATAACGGCCGTTTGCGTCCGTGAGTGCCGTGAGTGTTGCTGATCCGGATCGCTCCAATTTCACAGAAATATTAGCGAAGTTCTGTGTTTCATTTGTATCTTGCACGCCATCGTAATCAGCATCAAGCCACAGACGACCGGCGATCGCGCCCGTCAGCAATCGACGTTCTTCGAGACATTGGATCCTGGTGTGATAAAACCTTGAAGAGGCTGGTTTCCGTCGCTTATCAGTAATCCTTGGAAACGTTTTCATCGACGCGACATGCGTCAAGCGGTTCCAAAGATTTCGCATGAATTGCAATCGCATTGCTTTAAGTTGCAGCGATGAGATCATCAATCGTTTTGCAGCGTCGTTCATCGGCATGGTCAACTCCCGTAAGTTTTTAAGTTAGAATTTTTCTCAGCATCTGACGAGAAACATCTCGTGTATCATTCTCAACCAATGAGTCGATCGCGACTACGCCGGCGACCAAACCTGAACCGTATTCTAATGCCGAACAACCTGCTCTTCCAAATTCCGCAGGTAATATTTTCAAAATAATATGGCTCATCCGGAAAACCCGGGAGGTGATGTGAGAAGTCGCTCAACGAGCAAATGGAGGAGTGATTTTCCTCGTTTTCGCGTGTTGTGAACGGACGGGTAGAACGCCACCCGCCCGCTTTTTCCGCGTGACCAAGTTGTGTAATTGAAGCTGGAAGGCGAGTTGGAATGTGTCCTAGGAGCGAATATAGTGCAGCTAAGTTTATCCGCCCCACAAGTTTTAACAGGAACACAAATGCGTCAGTCGAAACGAAGTCGTCGTAGCTTTTTGGCTACAACTGCGGCCGCATCTGCGGTCGGTGTCAGCGTTCCCTATTTCAGTTGGTCTGAGAAGGCGTTCGCGAATGAATCAAAAAATGATCGCCCACGCATCGGCTGTATTGGCGTCGGGAGCATGGGCACCGGTGATGCTCAAGGCCACGCTCACTTCGGTGATGTGTTAGCCGTTTGCGATGTGGACAAGAACCATGCGGAAGCGGCGAAGAATAACCCCAATGTCGGAAAGGGGAAAGCGGATGCTTACGAGGACTATCGCAAGGTTCTGGAGCGGAAAGACATTGATGTTGTCAGCGTTGTCACGCCAGATCATTGGCATGTGAAAATCGCGATCGAAGCATTGGAAGCGGGCAAGCATGTGTTTTGCCAAAAGCCGCTGACTTTGACCTTGGAAGAAAATCAACTGATCCGCAACGCATGCAAAAAACATCCCGACTTGGTGTTCATCGTTGGCACTCAGCAGCGTGACGCGAAAGATCTTTTTCTTCGCGCCGTCAATTTGGTTCAGAAAGGTTTGCTGGGAAAGATCAATACGGTTACCTGCGGTATTGGCGGTGGCGATGTCGGTGGACCGTTTGCAAAGGTTGCTGTCCCAGCAGAACTCAACTGGGACATGTGGCTGGGCCAGGCTCCTAAAGTTGACTACATCAAGGAGCGCTGTCACTATCAGTTCCGTTGGTGGTACGAATACAGTGGCGGCAAGTTCACGGACTGGGGCGCACACCACGTTGATATCGCAACTTGGGCGATTGGAGAAGACAAAGAGGGAAACGGGCCGATTGAAATTGACGGTACTGACGCGAAGCATCCGGTGCCCTATTCGCATGGCTATGCAACGGAAGACAATAAGTACAACACGTCTCATGATTTCGCTGTGAACTGCAAGTTTGCCAGTGGAACGAAGATGATCGTCACCAGTCGTGGCGAAAATGGGATTCTTTTCGAAGGTGAGAAAGGCCGATTTTTTGTCAGTCGCGGGACCATCAAAGGGCTTCCGATTGAAGAAAAATGGGACAAAGATCACTACACCGACGAAGATGTTACGAAGCTGTACAAGGGCAAGCAGCATGAAGGTCATAAGAACAACTTTTATCGCTGCATTCGCGAAGGTGGGTTGCCTGTAAGCGACGTCTTCAGCCACGTACAAGCGATGGCAACGTGTCACCTGTCGGCGATTGCCAGTCGTTTGGGCCGAACCATTAAGTGGGACCCAAAGACAGAAAAGATTGTCGGCGATGATGAAGCTGCGACATTCTTCGCACGTTCGCGACGTGAAGGATTCGACATTCCGAAAGTTTAGCTAGGCGGGAGACGATGATTTTCGCGGTGGTCAACCCTCTCCTCGACGCAACGTCGAGGAGAGGGTAACGGTTAGACGGTTAGACTGACCAAGTTCGATCCCGATTCGAAAAGATGAGTGGCACGATGATTTTTCAAATGAAGCAGTTTTCTTGGACAATGTTCGGCACGCCATGGCGACACTGGTTGGCTCGTTATTTGACCGTGACGATCATTTTTTGCGCTGCTTATTTGTCCTGCGGTGTCAACGATGCGGCTGCCGCGAGTAGAAGTCATCACCATCGAACCTATCACCATCGAAGTAACAATCACAGTCGCCAAAACTCAGCGGCCTACAAAGCGCAGCGTGCTCAGATGATCAGTCGCCTGCAATCACAGGTATCGAATGCGCGGCATGTGCTTTCGTCTGCTGAATCGCAGGTCGTCATGTCGCAGGCAGAGCTTGCCAAGTCACTATCGGAACTGACGTCAATTCGCAGTAGCATTGAGGGCGAAAGTATAGAACTGCACGACGCAAGCAAAAAACTGCATACAATCGAAGCCGAGATTCTTGATAAACAACCTCGCGAGTCCGAGCTCAAGCAATCCATGGATGCTGTCGAGCAAGCGAAGCAAGTTTTACATCGTGAACTGCATCTCGTTCTCGCGCTCCCGGAACATAGTGACCCCACAGCGGTCAATTTGGGTTCGAGCGATTACGCAAAGTTAACCAAAGAGCAACACCAACAGTTAAACTCCAATGCAGCCTATCAATCCGCAAACAAAGCACTTGAGACTGCGGGGCTGAACCTCAAAGGCATTCGGACTAAATTGTTTGAAGCGAGTACGGATTGGACCTCCGCCCAACAGGAACTCGCCGCTGTCCAGCATTCGTTGAGCAAGGATCAGTCAAATTTACGTAGCGCCGCAGTCGGTGCCAACGGAGATCGACGCGACCTTCAAAACAGCCAGACTGTGGCTGCATCCGCACGGGCAGTCATCGCACAAGGCGAAAATCAGTTGCGACGTTTGGGCGCGAAACCAAGCACTCATTCCAGTTCCTTGAAATCGAAATCAGCTCATTGATCGCTGCGGTTGGCTGAGAGATACCAAGGATTTTCAAGTCCTCTCCAGTCCTCCGGCTAATTATGTGCCGCAAACTAAACGTGCTGCTTCACTGCCAATCAATTCGACCTGTGCGATTGAAATTGCGGCGTTCGCTGCCCGACAACAAACACGTGATGCGAAGAATTGCTCCCTTGACCGGACGGGACAATGGTCCCATCCTACGTAGCTTGGGGCCATTGCCCCGAGTAGATGCGGCCCCTAGAGATTTCGTTTGAATAATCGCACAAAAGAATGGCTTTTGACACTGCCGCCTCATTTCAATCGCACAGGTCGAATCAATTCGTGACAACGACGTGTCCAAGACTCCTTGCGCCGTTGCTCGTCTGCTTCAAGTTGCCGTTTCAATTCCTGCTGGTCTTTCTTGATCGCTTCTGTCACGCTTTGAAATAATCGTTCGGTCTCTTGCGCGTTGACCGAGCTAGGCGTCGAGACGTTGCGCCAGTCATGGCGAGGTTGATCAAAGGAGGAGCTTAAAGCATTTTTCCATTACGTCGATTCCCAGCGATTCACGACGGCCGAGCGTCGTGAAACACTAAGGCAGCCACTGTGGATGATTTTTTTGCAACCAATTCAAAACTTCTTCCCGAAGTTCCTTCGCAAATTGGAGCAATTCAGCCGCCTCGGATTCACTCGCCGCGCCGGCCATGTCGTATTCAACCGTATTTCTTTTGACCCGACACGCTTCCAAATAAACGGCAGATTCAGATTTGCTGGCGCGATGCGGTTTGAGCCATCCGTTAATCTGCCATTCTTTCAAGCTCATTTTCGCCCCCAATCACAAACAGTTTGGGCTCGGTTACAACAGTAGAAACAAAATGATCACCTCGTTTTAATCGTTGGCAAAACTCTGCAGCGCCGAATACATGTGGATTGATCTCGCGTCCAAACCGTTCCGTCAAGCCTGACAGTTGGCGGACGACATCGCGGAGCCCTAGGTCGCCAATTACCATTAAATCGATATCGCTTTGCAGCACCTCCGTGGACGCAGCAAGCGAACCAAAAACGAACGCGATCTGAATCCGCTCGTCAGTTAACACGTCTGCAATTGACTCAGCCAATCCACTTGATTTGCGAACCAAGCTTACTAAATCATTGTAAAACGGATGCTTCCGATTGGCATACACATAAGTCCGATTGCCGTCTTGTCGCTCGCTCACGACTCCGGCCTGACGAAGCTTTTTCAATTCTCGCTGAACGGTTGAAAAAGAACTCTTCGACCTGCATTTTTCCCCAACCGACCGCGAAATTGACAAAGCAAACTTGGTTCGGGAAGTCTCCAGTGCAGATTGTTGCGGCGATGGATGGCCAGCGGATGGACATCATCGAGAAACTTTGCCATTGTCGCTGCCACTATCCGGTCAATCAGTCCAGCCGGCCCGGCGGCAGCATGCATCTTCCGTCGCCGAGATGGCGGCGAGCGGTCTCAGGGTTCGATCACCCTGAGCGTCGGTAGAATGTTGCGAAAATCGGTCGCGTTGCGCGTGATGATGCCTTGAAAACGTCCGGCAAACGCCGCGACCAGAACATCGGCCACAGGGCGCTTCACAACCAGTTGCTGCCTGCGTCTGACTTAATGCTGATGCCAGAGACGATGAGCCAGCACGGTGTCGGCAGGACTCCAGAACTCGGACGTGCCAATTTGTGATGATCTCAAAAAAGCCTCCGCAGCCGCCTCATCGCCGGAGAAGGATGGTCCGAGTTCGACAAACGTCACGGGACTGATGACCAGCCCATCGCTGAGGTGCGCTTGCAGGCAGGCGGTGGAGGCCGGTTCAAACTGGGGATCGCCCGTCACTAAATCCACCACCACCGAGGTGTCAACCACCCACGCCATTGCAATCTCCCTCGCCTTCCCGCAAGGCGCTCATCGTCTCCGCCGTGGTTTTCCACGGGCTGAGCGGCGCCTGCTGGCGGGCGGCGGCGATCATTTGTTGATACTCTTCCAGACTAGGCACTGGCCCAGCCGGTGGCACTGCGGAGATAGCCAGCTTGACGCGAGACCCCTTTGGGAATCGACGTAACATTTCCGCCACTACTGTGGAAATATCGCCTTCAATGTCGAGGGTTGCGGTAATCTCGCTCATGGCCGAATTCTAGTCTGTCCCCAGCGGTTCGTCCACTTGATTTGCGAACCAAGCTTACTAAATCATTGTAAAACGGATGCTCCCGATTGGCATAGACATAAGTCCGATTGCCGTCTTGTCGCTCACTCACGACTCCGGCCTGACGAAGCTTTTTCAATTCTCGCTGAACGGTTGAAAAAGAACGCTTCGACCTGCGCGCCAGCTCTCTAAGATAGATTGGCTCAGCCGCAGGTTGAAACAACAGCCGCACGATCTCAGCTTTCACGTCAGACGCGAATAAAATCCCTAAAGCATTCATAACGACCTATTTTACGCACCATTTGACCCGATTTCCCGGTCACTTTGGAAATCTTTGATTTACGGGCGGCGTATGTTGAATTCATCCGCTTCGCCCATTCATTTTAAGGACGACGCGGGGAACGACATGATGGTGCGAGCGAGATGGGACAGAGCATTTAGGGTGAATTAGCTAGCTAGCAATCAACAGGCTTTGTACTCACCGCCTTGCGGGGGGGCAAGTGCTAGCATTTACAGAGAGTCCTGTGCAATGTTCTGTCCCCGGTTCGCCTCGCCTGAACATCAGCAGGGTCAACGCAGGTTTTACGAGCTAAACGAGGCATTTTGATGCTCCGTGACAAGGGTCAATGTCCACATTCCGCCCAATCGACTGCTGGCTCAATAGGTTTGCGCCTGTCCCTTTCCTCTCCCCCTTTCCTCTCCCCCTTTCCTCTCCCCTTTCCTCTCCTTTCCTCTCCACAGCGGGCGTTCAAGACGATTGGGACACCTTCTACGATTGCTTGATTAGCATTGGACGCGACTCCAGATCGATCTCGTTGTCCTTGCTATTTATCGTCTTAAAGAAGTTCGATCCTGGGACCAACGGTCGATTGACCTTAGCGATTGATGATTCACCGACGGCTCGGTACGGCAAGCATGTCGAGGGTGCCGGAGACTGCATTGGGTTGGCGTCATGCAATCTTGGCAACCGTTGCAATCGTGTCATTCCTAACCCGAGACAAGTTGTACCTCTCCCGGTCGGTCACGAACTAAACGCGAAGTTGCCGAGAGCACGATCCACATCAAATCATTTGACGTTTCAAGTTGGTCGCTGAAGTTTAGCAAAGCATTTCGTGAACGGGAAAAACTGACTTCACGAGAATGGACCTCCAGGACCGCTGCCGCGTCATTGATCAGCGAGCGTGAGCCATTGGCTCACCCGAAAGAACCGATACGGGGTTCATGTGTCCATTCAACAAGACTCCCCAATATGCTCCCCTTTCGACATCTTTAAGCTCAACGCTCAAAGCCCAAACCCCAACGTCAGAACTCAAAGCGCCGACTGCTGATCGAATCGCTTGAATCATGCAAACTGCTTGCGTCGATCACCGTTACTGGAGCCGCGCCGACAACAAGGACTATCTACGAAGGCGGAACGTTTTCAACAGGTTGCGAGGCTCTGTCTCGCACCACAAGTCAACGCAGAAACCGCCGCGTGCGCCGCCTGTCGATGCGGTAAATGACACGACCGGACTTTGCTTCTTGCCAAACGAGCTGGCCAGGGGAGTGGTGGTTTCGTTCGCGATGAGCCTGTCGCATTGAAAATGACAAGCTGGAAGCCCATCCCACTTCAAAAACAGGACTGCTATTGATCGAACGGTCCTTAGCGGCTATTCGCCAGCAACATCGACAGATAGCTATGCGTCTCTGGTTTTGAAAGTCCCATGTCCTGTGCAACTTGCTGTACAAGCGCACGCGCTGCCGAGACATCAGCTTCCCCCGCCGCAATCGCTTCCACTTCGACGTAGTTTCCAACGCTTTGAACGTCGTCGATCGCAACAGTAATTTCGCGCCCTTGCACGAGCATTAACATTGGCCGTCGCTCTTTGACGACTGTCGCGACCGGCTCAAACCCCAATCGAATCAATAACTCCTGAAGATTTTCTCCTTGGGGATCGCTCGGTTGCAACTCCCATTCAAGTTCATGACGAGCTTTAATTCCACCAGACAATGGGGGGCCTTTGTACGTGACCCTTGATTGATATTCAATGTTCGCATCGCCGTTGAGCTCAGTTCGCGTCACTTTCACTCGTCGTATTCGTAACGCTTCGCGAGTCGCGGAAAAATCACGACTCGGGTGTCTAAAGTAAAGGTCTTGGTGATTCTCAATCGGTTGCGGCACGGCGCCAAACGCATCCAATCGAACGAGCAACAATGCGCTGTCCTCGACAAGAAATTTCAGCTCCACTTCAATCAATTGCATTTTAGAATCATTCACTTTGCCACCTATGGAACTTTCTTGCTGGGCGTTTCGCTGGCTAATTCTTCGTTGGCTATTTCGACGCGAGACAGTTTTGCTGGACTGCCTTCACTTGTTACCCAGACATCGCCGTTCGCATCCACGGCAACGGCCTCAATCTGCTTAAACTTGGGTAACTCGTTTACTTTAGGAACTCGCTTGATCCACTCGCCGAAAGGCTCGCCTTTGTTCACGTTGAAATGGAAGCACTGAAAGTAGTTTACTAGAAACAGATCGCCAGAGCGTGGATCTATATCCATCGCCGAAATCAATGGCACTGCGATTGCCCCCACGCGCGTCAGCAGCAGCACGGGATCAACCGTCGTTTCGCCGCCGTACAATTGACTTGGCAATGGCAGCGAATAAACCGGGGCCAACGGTAAGAAACTCTTGCCTACCATCAGAATCTGACGATGTTCAAAGTCGATTCCGATCGCTTCACAATCCTGTGGACCATCCGGATATCGAACTCGGATCTCACGATATGTCGCTGTCTGGCTATGTTGCAACGGGTCAGGTTCATCCAGGATGTAGATCGTCACGTATTTGCGACGCGATTGATTGTCACCAATGTCTGCGATGACAAGTCGCATGGATGCCCCATCTGTATACGATGCCATATCTTCCCAGTCAATTGCTTTCGCTCCATCGAGAACCACGGAACCAGTTAGCGATCCCTTGGCATCAATGGCATACAACTTTGGTTCTCCGCCCGAATCGTTATGTGTCCAAAAATGACCAACAGCCCGATTCGATGCCGCCAGACCGCTCGATTCAGTAAGCTCTAGCGACTGAATGTCAATCACGGATGGTTGATCGGCGAGCAATGGATTCAGTCCATGAAAACCCATGCAGCCGCAACTAACGACGAGCGTACATAGAACTCCAAGCCAGAATTTTATTGCCAAGTAAACTTTGCTACCGTGTATATTTAGATTCATCGTTAGTCCGCGATGTGCACCGGTCATCGATCCCATTTCCCCCGTCAATTTAATGAACTCCGAAAACAACCCGAATCCGCCAGCGTTATCTTTAGGCACTCTTTTGTTCGGCGTTTTAGCCGCCATTATCGTGTTCGCCGCCGTGATGAGTCTCGCCCGCCCCAAATCCAATTTGAGCCATATCGGCATCGGTAAACCCGCTCCCACGCTCGACCTGATCCAACTGATCGCCGACCCAGCGATCTCGCCCCGTCCAAATACCGACGCTGAATCTGAATCTGAGTCGTCTATCGAAGACGCTGTCAGTCTGACCGGTCAGCCGCAGTTTGGCAAAGTGACGGTGCTTCATTTTTGGGGAACGTGGTGTCCACCATGCAAGGCCGAATACCCCCACCTGATTGATGCGATGAAACGGCGAGGAACGAACACTGCGTTGCAATTCATTTCTGTCTCGTGTGAATCTGAACCTAGCGCAACGTTTGAGGGGCTTCAGGCGAATACGCGAAAATACTACGAAAAAATCGCTGCTGGCAATCTTCCAACCTACGCGGATGCAAGGGGTGTCACCCGGCACAACGTTACAATGGCGTTCGAGGAGCCTTCAATCGTTTACCCCACAACGCTGATCATTGACACCAACCAGCGAATTGCTGGTGTTTGGCAAGGATATAGGGAATCGTCGCTCACCGAAATGGAAACGCTCATCGATGATTTACTGGAATCAGCCGGCTGACGCAGCAGTGGAACGCGACATCTCGAGGTTGGTGAACTGCTGACGAAACCATTGCGATTCTTTTGCCAGATCAGGAGCACTTAAAATTCCCGACGACACGGCCACGCCATGCACACGTGTCTGGATCACTTCAGCTAAATTATCTTTGCAAATGCCACCGATCGCATAGGCAGGAAGTGTAATCTCCGCCGCAATTTCGCGAAGGAACGCCAGGCCTGGGAATTCCGCAAACGCCTTTGTTTGGCTTGGGAACGTCGGCCCACAACCGATGTAATCGGCTCCGTCCAGCACCGCTTGACGACCTTGCGTGATGCTGTGTGTCGAAACTCCGAGCAGTGAATCTGGACCGACAATTCGCCGGGCCGCTTCGACCGGTAGTTCATCTTGCCCCAAATGCACGCCCGTCGCATGGCATGCTGCTGCAATGTCCGGCCGATCATTGACGATCAAGCACTTACCCAATCGCCGCGCAAGATCAGATGCGATTTTCGAATACAAATAAAGCTGCCGATCATCAACTTGCTTATCGCGAATTTGTACGATGTCGACGTTGGAGGAAAAGAGCATTTCGATTCGGTTCGCAAACGCAGCAGGCTCCAGTTTGGCATCAACCAATACGTAAAGTCTTGCGTTTTGAAGTCGATCAACGCGACCTGGGATGAGCGTCATCGTCGCACAAAGCGTATAGACTCGATAGCGAAGCGATTCCACCTTTCGCGAGTCGAATGTCGAAATCGTCTTGCCATATTCCTCGATGCACCGGACGGCTTCTTGAACGCGTCCAGCCGCTGCTTGCAGAACCGCGCCTGAGTCCGCTCGATTCATTTCGTCGGCGGCTTCAATAGTTGTTCCACAATCGCTGGACACCGACCTAGCAGCCAGCAGAGATTTTTGGGGAAGCGTCGCCAGGAGCGAGCGGAGGTCATGCCGAAGGATCTTGGCTGTTTCGCTCAAAAAGCGATCGTCGAGCACAAATCTAGCGTACTCCTCGATTGTCCGGAGCCCTTCGGCTGCGCGATTTGCGGACGCGTCCAGGATCCGAAACGCGGCCATATCGAGTGAGTGAGTCATCGTAATCAAAGTAAGTGAATCAAAGGCAACGGTCTGTCAACTGTCGCATTGTGGCTGGCACTTTATGTTTTAAGATGGTGGTAATTTAGGCGATGCGGTCCGATTGCACAGCACCATTGAGGTCGCTGTGCGCATACAAGCGGCTTCGACGCAACGTAGGATAGGCTTTCAGCCTTTTTATACCCCACAATTTTTTCTTAGACCCCTGCCAGCTTGCCGCGTGGAATTAAGTAGCGGAACGGCGCGAGCCGTCCGGTTCCGTTTCGAAAAACCCGGAGAAACACCGGGCGGCTCGCGCCTCACCGCTAACAAAATGCTTCGCATTTTCGTTCCCAGGCAAGCTGGGTGGTGGACGAAGGTCCTTTTGAAGTTGTGGGGTATAAAAAGGCTGGAAGCCTATCCTACGCAAAGTTTGCACCAGATAACACCAAGCGCGGCGATAACCGCCCTGGCAAAGTAGCCGCATCCACTAACTGATACTGGAAAGTCGCTGACGGATTTCAGCGCATTTGATTGGGCAGATCAAGAAACAGCGTCTGACGGTCCGATTGTAAACACGAGCAACGGCAATATCCGCCGAATCAAGCACCTCTGCGCGAGCCATGCGAACCAATACGTCCCTTCCTTTTTCGGACCAAGCTAAAAACTCAACGCCATCGTTATTATCGCCAAAAGCGAAGTAGTCGACCCCCGACAAAATGCTCTGTCCCCAAGTTCCCCTCCCGGAATGGAGTCGATGCATGATAGACCCGCAAGCCAGTCGCGTAGGAAGTCAAAAAAAATAGTAGGCGTGCTCTCCGCGCTCGCAGATCAGACAGCCAGAGCGAGCTCGGAGAGCACGCCTACTATTTTGACACGGTGAACGACCTGCCTGTTGGCGCGTAGTGACACTTTGAGGTGATCTTCAGGTTCGAGCATAATCCCAGGTCCCATCCTACGGTAGATTTCATTCTGCCGGTCGCTCATGCATGTCCAATTGTTAGTAGGGCAAGGACAGGTCTGATGGGTATTTCCGTCTTACCATCGACAGAGGGAATTGATCGCTTCTGCTGACCCGTCGCGATGCCACGGATCAAGTTGCGATTGTGTCTTGAGCTGCTGCCCCCGTTGCGTGGTCGTGGCAAAGAACCGGCATGAGACTTCCGGCAGTGCGGTCATGTCGCCCCACAGTTTCTCGAATTGCGCAACCGGGTATACGTCTTCTTGAGCGTGTCCCCAACGCTTCTTGACATCCTTGAGCGTTACATAAGTCGGCAATCGCATTGCCAATCGTCGGACTGCATCATCGACGACGACCGCGCTTTTAAGATCGGCTTGGGTGAGATCGGCTCGGGTGAGATCGGCTCGGGTGAGCCCCAGCACGCGAAGCAAGCCATCGATTTCGATCCATGTGGTCATGGAGTTGTAGTACGTCAAAGCAAACTCAGCCTGTTCGCTAGGCATCGCTAAGCCTTCGACTAATCGTGGTCGGCCATCGACGAGCGCGAGACCACCACCACGGTCTTCGAGTCGACGACCGATCACTTCAAAGCTAAGCGTTGATCCACCATCGATATGCTGACCCAGGATTCCTGGATCGACCGATGCGCCCAGCGTATCGATATTGTGCAGCATCAAATATCTTAAATCGCGATGCTCACGAAGCAACTTGGCCAAAATGCCATTGCGAAGCATGTTTGGAACTTCGTACCAGTGCCCGACGGGATGCATGCACTGAGACGGCGTATTGTCGACATAATCGCTGGCTTCACCCGCTGACCGCGCCCAATTCATCAATGCAGCGCGCAGACTGTCACGGACCTTTTGTTGCTGAGCATCGAGAATCTGCTGTGCTGTTTCTTCCCACATGAATCGTAAGTCACGGACCATTGGCACCATACGCAGTCCTACGCTACGTCCGCTTGAAACGTGAAGCGAGCCATCAAAACCGAAATTCCCATTTCGCTCGATTGCCTCACGAATAGGGGCATCGGTTAGATAGCTTGTTGTCACGACATGCGGGATAACACCACCGTGGGTCTGAGTTGTGAAGCGGTTTTTAGCTAAGTGCACTTCGATGAACGATCGATGTCGGCCAGCGAAGCGATGGAAAGGATGCAGCGCCTTGCAAACACCAGCACCTTGAGTCCAGCGACTGCCGACGCCGGCAGCCAATGTCACGATCGCGACCTCGCCATTTCGAATCGCCTGCCTGCCGAGATCGATATATTTGCTCGCGATCGGACCTCGCAAGTCGGTGAGGTCCTGCGGTCGAACGTCAGTGATCGTTGTGATTGAGGATAGGCGGTTCTGCGATAGACCAATTCGGCCACTGCGCAAGTCTGCGCGAATCTGTTCGTGCTGGTCTCGATCAAATCCAGCTTTGGCAAGTTGCTGTTGCAGCGATTGACGGGACGAGTCAGTACGAGTCGCTTGCGGTAGGACACTATCAAGCAACAGGGCTGCCGTTTGATTGCCTGGATTTGCGGTTCGGCATCGAGCGGAAATTCGCTCAAGTTCTCGCCGTGTTTGAACAGGCAAATCTCGCGGTGCGGTACGCAGGAGCTCGGGTAGAACAAGCGCATAATAGCGATCCGGCATATTCGCTTTTTCGCCAACGAACAACTCGGCAAACGTGCCGTTGTCATTGATACGGAAGTCGTATACCACTGGGTCCATCGCAAATGGCAATGACGTTTGCAGCTCTCGCTTCAGGTCGACCATTGCCTTGCCCAGCCAATCCTGCGCTTCGGCTTTGACTGTCGGATCAAACATAAAGCCCATGCCACCGCCAGCCATGCCGCCGAGCATCCAGAAGCCCCAGAAGTTTTCGCGGTACCGTTCACGGCAGATCTCAATCAATCGATCGGTGAATCGATTGGTTGCCCAGGGGATGATCGTCTGCAGTGGGCCTTCAAAGTTTTTTGTTGTCAAATGCCCGATCGCTTTGATGTCTCCTTGTTTAATATTCGCAAGCACATCATCAAGGATATTCATCGCTTCGGCACGACCAACCCACTGAGTCTCGTTGCGCAGCAAGTAATGCTCGGTCACCATTTCCAGGATCGGCCCAACGTTTTGCGCCATGCCGCCGTGGACAAGCACGAGGCTGTCGTGAAGCTTTTGGCGAGTCGCAGCCGAGGCGTCTGATTCGCCAAGGATATGATGAATCGGCATCAATCGACCTCGGCTGATGCCATACTCAGGATCACCTTCGCCTGCAGTAGTCCCCGTGATCAGCTTGATCCCTGGCCATACACCACCGGAGTCCTGCCAACCGCCACCGGATCCACCGAGCCATTCACCGAGAATCGCTCGCGCGGCAACGAGACGGCGATCGCGTTCTTCTAGCGGTCCCGTCAAAGCCGGGATTTGTGAAGTCGCGCGCATCAAAATCGAAATCAACGAGCCCAATAGGTTCGTTGAAACAGCCAGACGTGAGCCTTTGGGGATGTCGTTAATTTTGCTAACGATTTCAAGACCCAGCCCAGGACCGATAATTTGATCAAGAAGTTCGCCGATTTTCTGCCGGCAGCCTTCCAAGCCTGGTGGCACGATGCCTGAAGCGATGACCGCAGCTTTAAGCAGTCCCAAATAGTCTCGAGCAAAATCAAAAACGTCCGCGATATTTTCAATATCCGTCGTGGCTCCAAGGTCAACGCTTGTCAGCCGAATGACAGGCTTATCGATGATTCGGATATAGGTTTCGATCGGAGGTCGTGGTTCCGCGTCGCGGCCACGAACTCCCAAATCAATGGAAACGTTGATCACGCGAGCGCCTTCCGGGAAATCCATTCCAAGGAAGAAGATGTCGCTCCAGGCGCTATGCGAAAAATCCATCCGCACCGCAGTCTGCTCACGCAGTAGCGGAGCAGCGCCTGTTGCAGCGTCGATGGTAAGCAGTTCGGGTCGAAATCGCAGCGGATGGTCTGCCGGATGCCCGAGCCGAAACATCCATTGATTACCGCGCACCATGCGCACGCTGCGACGAACTTGGTCGGCGAGGGTTTGGAACGCGAGTTGGTGATACGCACCCGCTAGAGCGCTGGCAAGGCCATCCGTAGGCCCGGTTGCTTGCTGAACATGGAGGAATGTATCGATCGCTTCAATGAATCGCCGATGGAGAAGGTGCTCGTATCCGTCAAATGGAATCAAACCGCTTTCGTGCGCTGCCAATCGCTTAGGTACATGATAACGATAGATCGCTTCTAAAAAGAAGATCGCGCGGACACGATGATACAAGTTCGGTTCTGTCCGTCTGAATCGATCAAGCTCACCGGCATGAGCGAGCAAATCGTCAAGGGTTGCAGCATTGCAAATGGAGTCCAGCGACTGGTCGCGGACTGTGCTGTCATCCGACAGAATGACTTCGATCAATCGATTCATCGGGTCGCCAATCCTTCGGCTGGTTCCAAGCTTGCTTCGGTCGGTCTGTTTGCGACTAAATCAAGTAGTTCGGTTAGGATTTGATCGCGATCACGACCTGATAGTCCGATTGCAAGTTGTGCGATTAACAGTCCATATTGAATACCGATGTTGTATCGATTGCCTTGAAGCTGGTAAGCCAAATAACGCTGACGAGATTGCATCAGTGCGACCGCATCAGACAAGGTTGGTTTGTGTTTACCCGACGTGGCAAGAAGCTGCTCGATCGCGACCATGACTTCGGGCATCAGCACATGCATGCCGAAGAATCCGAGGTAATGACCTGAGCGCAATCCCGGCGTTACTAACTCTTGTTCAGCGAGTGTTGGAGTTGGTTTTTCGATGACACGGTTGATTTCATACAATCGTTCGTATCGAGGAACGTGCGTTCCCGCAACGATTCCAAAGTACGGCAGCTTATTTTCACGAGTCGACTGGACCGCGCTGACTGAGCACTCGAACTCCGAAGCGACTTGTACTAGCTGTCTTGCACATGGCATTTCACATGTGCTGATGTATAAGTGATCGCCGACGAGATGCAAAAACGGTTGGTCACCGACAAAATCTTTGGCACGGAAAATCGCATCGGCATAACCGAGTGGTTCTGGCTGCTCCACAAATCGCAAGCTGCCCAGATGCTCACCTGCGGCGCGTTCATAAGCGATACTATCGCCGGGTTGAATGATCACACAGATCTCTTCAATGCCAGCCGACAACGTTTCTTCAACAATGAACTGCAACGCGGTTTTATCTTGACCTTGGCGATCGACGAGCCGTTGAAGCGGCAGCGTGTTTTGATTGGGCGCGGCGGCGGTAATGACCGCTTTGGAGACCTGCATGGCAAACTTTTGGGGCTGGGCAACGAGCTTTATAGACGGAGACTAGTGGTCCGAGAACTAATTGATGCCGCTTGAAAGAATCGTTAAACCGCGTGCCCAGCGGGCCGCGAGCCTCGCGCGGGGCGTTGCCCACACGGTTT
>JAYVSE010000272.1:0-25674 GCA_043775635.1 Planctomycetaceae bacterium
TGCCAGGCTTCAAAGGTGCGACGGTCGCGAAGATTGCCTGTCTCAGGATCAAAGGTGTATAGTTCCGCTCCCTCATTTGCAAATAGGACGCTGCGATCCGGTGACAATGCGTATCGAGTGCCGCCACTCGCACTACCAAGGGGCGGCGCCGCGGCCAACTCTTCGCCGCTCATGAGATCCACGATGATTGGTCGATTGCCTTGGACTACCACCACTCGGTTTCCATCGGGGGCAAGGTCCGCCCAACCAGCGCGAGATACCGAGGAAACCGCTTTGCGAGTCGCAACATCGTAGACCGTTCGGCCCGTGCCGCCCGTCAATACTCGCTTCCCGTCACGGGAAAAACGCACACGCTGCGTATTAGGCGCCGTTTCGGTATGTCCCTGACCTAGATACTTTCCGGAAGCATCCCAAAAACCGATCAAGACACTGTTCGTTCCGTAAGCTCCCGCTAACACGTCTCCGCGTGGACTCCATTCGAGCGCCACTAAGCTGGAGACGTCTGGCACTGTTTGCGAGACGCCGCGCGGCTGCATCGTCTTCATATCGTAAAACGCGATTTCTGAACCATAGCCGAGCGCCAAGCGTTCGCCATCGGGTGACCAAGCAGGCAGATAAACGCCTCCATCCAACTGCAGTGCGATTTCCGTAGTCGCACCCGTTTGCGTGTCGAGGCGATAGGCTCCCCCGCGGGCGGCAACGGCCAAGGCGCTTGCATCGGGAGACCAAGTGATATGCACCGGATCACATGGCAATTCCACTTGGTTGAGCAACCGTCTGCTGGGTGCGTCCCACCAACAAATGCGACGGTCGTCACCGACACTGGCGATGTACTTTCCATCGCGCGACCAAGAAAGCGAGCGAATTGGTCCCGCAGCCCCCATCAAAATGCCGACGGGATTGCACTGCTCGTCCCACAAGCGAACCATCGCGTCATCGCCTGCGGTCGCAACGTATTCTCCGGACGGACTATAGGCAACCGAATAGACAGCACCACGATGGCCCATGGTTTCGATCGTCCATTGCTCACCGCTCGCTAGTGGCTTGGTCGATTTTGTTAGGCACATCAACCCAAACGCATCGGATGAACTTGCAACGGCAGGCAGCTCCACGGTAGGCACTTCGGGCGACGAGGATTCAACCGATTTCGCCACGCTTGGTAGCGATGGTGGTGATGTCGATTCGTCACTCAAACGCAGGAAGCCAGCCTTGGTCGGATCGTTTTTCCAATCGAACGCACGCTCGAATTGTGCTGGGGTGTAGGTGACTTGCTCGCCCGCATCGGTCAGGGCTGCATAGACGATGGAACCAGCGGGACCACGGTAATGACCTGTCGAACCGATGCAGATCGACTGACCTGCCGCGTTCGCAATCGCCGGGATCAAGATGCCAGTCCGCTGTTGCCGTTCGGAATCATAGCCATACAATTCCCAATTGTTGATCAAGCCGGCGACCACGCGTCGACTGTCAGGATGCCACTGAGCACGCACTCCAGGAAAGAACGTTTGAACGCGTCCTGTACGTCGGTCGAAGATCGCCGCATCTTGATACGTGGTCGACGCCATTAGTTTTTCGCCACTGGGTGACCAAGCATTCGATCCGATGAAAGGCGCCGTAACAAGAAATGGACCAAGCGAATCTAGTTCACCACGTAGAACATCAAATAACACCGGAGGATCTGCATACGTTCCCGAAGTGATGTAGCGATCATTGGGCGACCAAGAAACTCCATGGATTCCTGCGCCCCGAAACGCATAGTCGCCATTGGTTGGTAAGCTCGATTGAATCGTAAGCCCATCGGTCGTCAGAAACTTCATTTCTCGAGGAAGATTGACGGCAAGATTCTTTCCGTCATGCGACCATACCGCATCGTAGGGGATCGCTTCGAACAATTGTTTGGAAAGTTCTTTTCCAGATACTACGTCCCAAATACGGACGGTTTTGTCGGTGCTCGTGGTGACGATCTGCTGTGCGTCCGCTGACCAGGCAGCCGTTTGGATCAATTCGATATGGCCTGTGCAGGTAGCAATATTCGCTCCATCGGCTCGATCGACGACGTCGAGGTCGTTGCCAGCCCAAACGGCCAATCGCTTGCCGTCCGGAGACCATTCCATCGCAGCTTCTTTGGGATAGGGACCTCTCAAAACGCTTTTTGAATCACCGCTCTCCGCATCCCAAATCGTTATCTCGCTACCAACCCTGGTCGCTATCTCGGTCCCGTCCGGGGACAAAGTTGCAAAGCCTGACAAAGGTCGTCCGCGATCGACCGACCTGGCCTCAGGTAAGCCGCTGAGCGAACGGATCTCGAGCATCCCATCTGCCCGACCAAAGACCAAGCTTTCTCCTGGCGTCACCCAAGCCGCTACGCCAGCGACGGCGACTTCACTCGCTTGCACGTTCTGATCGATGTCCCAAATGATCGCTTTCGATCCGGTGAACACTAATTTCTTGTCATCGGGTGACCATAGGAATTGCGAGGGTTGAAAGGGCGGCTTAAACGTTTTCAACTGTTCAAACGACTTGCCGTCCAGCAATAGGATGTCATTGGTATCTTTCCAGACCACGAAGTAGGTCCCCAAGGGTGACCAGCCCAGCGGCCCCGTGTAATGTGCTCCAGGGATTTCTAACTCCTGCAACAATGAAAGTGTCGCGACATCATGAATCCGAATCTTCCACGAGTTGTCACGGAACGCGATCCGAGATCCATCGGGAGACCAAGCGACTTCGTGATCATGGTTACCGGTTAACGAACGCGATATTCCCGTTCGCACATCGACGATCCGCGAGGTAGCGCTCTGCGCGTAAGCAAGCTGCGCACTATCGGGTGACCAGGCAAGCTTGGAGCACCATTGACCGGACACGTCGCTATAGACGAGGCGTCCTGTTGACGTTTCCCAAATTCTGGTGCCGTTATCCCAGTCACTGCCCCAACTCGTCGCGGCCACGTACCGACCATCAGGCGAGAATGCGGTACTCGAAACGTTTGCAGCAGGTCCAACGAGAACCTTCTTTAGTTTGAGCTTGTCGTCGTATAAGCGTATGACAGGATCGGTAGAACTTGACGCGGCTACCAGCTTGGCAGTGGGTGAGTAGTCGATCGATGCAATCCCGCCCCGGAAACCAACCGTTTCGATCGACCAACTTCGCAGTCCCGCAATAGCCGCCGGAGTTGAAACGAATGCACGTTTGCCAAGCGGCTGACCGACGACAGCCATGGGTAGTGCAGGACTCGGTTCGAGCTCTGGCGATGTCGGTAATTCCATCACCACCCGAAATCCAGCATTTGGCCAAGCTCCGCCACCTACTTGGCGGACAACCGGATTGGCTGTTGGCCACGCTTCTACGAAACTCCCACCTCGTGTCACACACGCAGCCGCAGCGGGAGCAACTGGATTGATATCGGGTCCTTGGCTATAAAATTTAGCATCGTAACCGTCTTGGCACATTTCCCACACATTACCCAGCATGTCGTAAAGCCCAAAAGGATTAGGCTGCTTGCCGGCCGCCGTATGTGGACGATCGCGACGCTTGTCGGTCGGAGCATTTGTGTACTCATTCGCCCAAGCCCAATGGGACAGATCGCTTACTGAATCCGTTACCGCGAATATCGAAGGGCTGCCGGCGCGACAAGCGTGTTCCCACTCTGCTTCGGTAGGCAAGCGGTAATGGGCTTTTTCCTTCTGTGCCAACCAACCACAAAACGCTTCCGCATCGCGTCTGGTAATGAAGACAACGGGATCATTGTCGTCAAATTTCAAAACAGTGGAATTCCAGGTTCGATCCGTACTTTGAAAGGCCTCCGATCGTTCGTTGTACCACCAACCCCCTTTGCCATCCCGTTCCGCCTCTGTCTTGAAGTTCGTTGCGGTTATGAACTCACGAAACTGAGCAACTGTGATTTCGGTTGAGCCCATACGATACGGCTGAGTCATTTTCACACGCCGAACAGGGCGCGCGTACTCGCTGAACTGATCGGGCGAACCGGGCGCGGCCATCCCGAAGATATCGCCAGGCGACCCGCGATCGAATTCACCTGGTGGAATCAACATCATGGCCATTCCAAGGCTGTTCAATTCGTCAGGCTTGACCTTGAGATACTCGGCCCATTTCTTTTGAAGGTCTTGTGCGGCTGTTGAGTCGAGAGGGGATGATGCAGGTGAAGGGGCGTCGCTTGGCCAAGTCCAAACAATGCTTTTGGCGAGAACTGGGAGCTCGCTGGACGCTGGTTCGTCGCTTGCAACCGCAGTGTCCGCCTGCAAAAAGTTATCGCCATCTACGATTTTTCCAGACGGATTCTGCTGCCCCCAAAATATCATGCCGAGCACGATCAGGATTGCCGCAACCGAGACGCCTGCCAAAGTCACGGGCCACAACGGTTTTTGTGTGGTGTGCTTTGCAATCTTTACACCAGAAAATGAAACTGTATCTAGTGCTTCGTCCGGTCTTTCTGCGGCGACGACTTCTTGAGCGAGTCGCAGCGACTCGATGACTTCCGCCATCGTCTGGAATCGATCGCCGGGCTCCTTGGCAATCATCTTCGCAAATGCGTTTTCAACCGCTGCCGGCACGTCCGGAACGGCGATGTTGAGCCTCGGAATGGGGGAATCGCGATGGAGCCGAATCTTCTGCAACATCGATTCAGCGTCAAACACCATCTTTGCAGTCAGCAGATAATGCAACGTGCAACCGAGGCTGTAAATATCAGCCCGCGCATCGGCGCGCTTTGCATCACGAGCCTGCTCGGGTGCCATGAAATCGACGGTCCCAAACATGGCTCCGGTCGATGTCAGCTCTGCACTTTGAGTTAATTCGTCTACGATTTTCTCGATGCGAGCCAGTCCCAAGTCCAGCAGCTTGAGTTGTTTCGTCTCTTCGTTAAAAAGAATATTCGACGGTTTGACGTCGCGGTGGACGACTCCTTGTTCGTGGGCATACGACAAACCTCGTCCTGCTTGAATGATCAGGTCCAAAACGAACGGTAACGCGAGTGGACCGCGTTCTTTAACGAGATCGGTTAAGGTTTTTCCCGGCACAAACTCGAGTGCTAGAAAGGGCGTTCCTTCCCATTCGCCCGCCTCAACTCCCGCCACGATATTGGGATGATTTAATTTTGTCGCTGTTCTTGCTTCTCGCCTAAATCGCTGCAGGAGTTGTTCCGCAATGTTAGAACGAGTTGCAATCATTTTTAGCGCTACCAATGCGCCCGATTGACGATGTTTCGCCCTGAAGACGATTCCCATGCCGCCACGACCTAACTCATCAATAATCTCGTATTGACCGAAAACACTTCCTGGTGGGTATTGACGAACGCTGGAGACGCCAGGGAGCTTCGTTCCAGCAGTGGAACCGATGTTTAGATTCGAGGAATTTATTGGTGCGCCGCTCGGGTGTTCCATGCGGACTATGGTCGGTGCAACCGTCTCTGTTTGGGTGCCGAACTCGGTCTCTATGCGATCGCGAATGGATGGGAAACGTTGAGCCCACTCGTCACGTTCCTTCTTCGTATCGTGCTTAACCTGGTTTCGCAGCGAAAGCACGACGAGTTGCCACAATTCATCGTCTGTCAACCGCCGAGGAAAGCCTTCGACTAACGAAGCCAACTCGTCATTTCCTGCTGACAGCGACCGTAAGTGCTTTTGCAACAGTTCGTGAAAAAGTGGGTCGTGTTCTGAGTCGAATGGCATAAATCGACTTTAAACGAAGTTTTTATGCGACTAAGGGGCGGTAAACTGGCACGCGCACGAATATACCAGAATAGAAGAATACACGCTCCATCCGTTTGTCTTCGCTCCGAAGATATTACGGCGGCATTGTTTCGCGATGAGTGTGATGAAAATGAGGTAAAAGTCAAACTCCTCAAGCCGTAAAATTAAGAACTCTGAGGCTCATTTGCCGGAGGTTCAAAACGCCTGTGAAAACTTTCGTCATTTCTGGAACTGTTTCAAGAAACGACGTAATTCGGAGGCCACATCGATCATGCCGAACTACGATTGTCGGGGACGTAATTTGGCAACCAGCGTTGTCCTGTCCGACTCGCTGGCAATCGCACGCCAGTCCACCATAATGTTATGCTGCCACCAGAATCGAACGCTCAACTTCGATTCGACCGATTTGGCGGTCACAGTTCGGTTCGTTGGCGCGGATTGCGAAGCGTCACCAAGCATTAGCAGAGACCTGGAGTTAATCGATGAACCCATTCCACCATAGCCCGATACGAATCTGCGTCGTTCTGATTTTCACTCTGCTTGCGTCCCACTCAGTTGTCACTGCCGAGGAGGTCGGCGATCGATGGGGAACGGAGGAACGCGAACGCGAATACTACCCTATCGTAAATATTCCTCTGCCTAAAAATACGGTGATCGAAGCGGGCGCGTTCGTGGCATTGCCTGACCATCGCATCGCCGTTGGTACTCGCCATGGTGAGATCTATCTGATCGACGGAATCGATGACGAAAAACCAATCCCGGAGTTTCACTTGTTTGCAACCGGGCTCGACGAGATTTTCGGACTTGCTTGGAAAGATGATTCGTTTTACGTCACGCAGAGCTGTGAATTGACTCGCATCAGCGATTCCAATAACGATGGCAAGGCCGATCGTTTCGAGACGGTATCCGATGCGTGGGGATATGCGAATTATCATGAGTATGCATTTGGTTCCAAATTCGATACTGCTGGCAACCAGTTCGTCGCTCTCGGGTTATCGGAGTCGTACCATTCATACGCATTGTTTCGTGGCTTTGTGATGAAGGTCTCACCAAACGGGAAAACAACCGCATTCGCAAGTGGCTTGCGCAGCCCCGCAGGTATCGGGTTGGATGAACACGGAGCGCTGTTCTACGTCGAAAGTCAGGGGCCTTGGAATTGCTCTTGCAGTTTGAAAGCCGTTTCGCAAAACAGTTTTCATGGTCACCCGGCGAGTTTCCAATGGTACAAATTCGCACCTGAGTTAGGCCCCGTTCCGGAGCTGCCTAAGTCAGGGTCTCGGATCGTACGTGAGCAAGAGCGGGTCAAGCAACTAACGCCGTATGCGGTCATTTTTCCGTACATTCGGATGGGCCGATCGATCACGGCATTCAGCGTTGACAATACTCATGGAAAATTTGGTCCCTTTGAAAACCAAATGTTTCTCGGGGACTACACACTCTCGATCGTCATGCGCGCGTCGACAGAACAAGTCAATGGCGTTTGGCAAGGTGCGTGCTATCCCTTCCGGGAAGGCCTTTCGACCGGAATTTTAAATGTTGAGTTTACGCACCAAGGGAATTTTCTCTGCGGCGGTACCAATCGAGGATGGCCCGTGCGCGGGATCAAGTCGTTTGCTCTTGAGCGGCTTCAATGGAGTGGCAAGATGCCATTCGAGATCAACCGAATCACGATTGAACCCGATGGTTTCAAGGTCACGTTCACTAAACCAGTGGATCCAATAACCGCGAATTCGCCGACTGCATGGTCGGTTTCTACATTCACGCACCCATACCACAGTGGCTACGGTGGACCAGAAATCGAACAAACGAAACCAACCGTAAAATCGGTTGCGACTGCCGATGACGGCCTGTCAGCAAAAATTGTATTGGATACGCTGACCAAGGGATTTGTGTATGAGTTCGATCTCATCCAACTGCGATCGCGCGACAAAGACGAACTGCTTCACCGAAATGCATATTACACCGTCAACGAAATCCCCATTCACTAGTGCTTTGTCAGGCATGAAAATTAGGGTTTATGGTGAACGGCGAGGCGCTAGCCGCCGGTGTTTCCAAGAACCGGCGGCTAGCGCCTCGCCGCTTACAACGCATAAGTTTTCGAAACACGTGATTGGAAGATTGATCATCGATCAACCGGCGGCTGGTTCATGGAACATGGCCGTCGATGCCGCGATCTTGGCGTCGCTGTCGTCAGACGACTTGCCAACGCTCCGCTTTTACGGTTGGGCAAGGCCCACATTGTCACTTGGTTACTTCCAGCATCATGCCGACCGAACGCGACATCACGAAAGCCAGGGAATCGAAATCGTTCGTCGCGCGACTGGCGGTGGAGCCATTGTCCATCACCATGAGTTGACTTACAGCCTGACGGTGTCAAAGACCGCGATGCCAACGACAACGAATTCCATCGGCCAGCAACTGGGTGCCCACCGACGAGGGGCGGCGCAGCAACTTTACCGAGCGGTTCACCAGTGCATGATCGTGGCGTTGGCAACCATCGGTGTGCATGCTAGCCGACGCGGGGGCTCCCCCAGTATACCTCGCGACGAGGAACCGTTTCTTTGCTTCCAGCGTAGGACCGAGGAAGATTTGCTTGTCAGTGGCTACAAAGTTATCGGAAGCGCACAGCGTCACGGGCCGAGTGGCGTTCTTCAGCACGGCAGTTTGCTTCTGCAATCGTCGCCGTTTGCACCGCAACTGCCGGGATTGGCCGAACTTGCTGGATCGACAGGCCCAATGGCGACTGACATTGCCTCTGAGATCGCAAAAACCATGAATTGCACCTGGAAAGTGAGTTCTTTGAGTAAAGAAGAGCAGCGTTTAGCGTCCGAAATTGAACAAAAACGGTTTGGTAACCCTGCATGGCTGTTCCTCAGATAAGGACTGCCGTCGTCCCACTAATCGGGGCCGTAGGGCTTTTTTTTCGTGAGAGGCATAGATAAAATAAAAATTATGGGTACATTTCGCCCTCTTAACACTGTTTTGTTTTGTTTTGCAGCTTAGCATGTGTTTTGCTCGCGCCGGGTGAAGGTCTAGTCAGGCTCCGATGCGACTTTTTTGAAGCTGATTTGTTGTTGGAAAAGTTTAGTGGTCGGCTTTTATTCCGTCGATTTTCAACCGCTCTGAATTCTGATCTCGCGTGTTTTGAAAGTCGATTGTGGCGATTGCAGAAAAAGGTGTTCGATGCAAGTAAAATTGAAGGTACTAGCGGGAAGCCATGCTGGGACGGAAATCAGCGTTAACGTCGAAAAATTTTTGATCGGTCGAAGTGAATCGTGCAGCCTCAGACCCAAAAGCGAGTCAGTCAGTCGAAAGCACTGTATCATCGTGCTTCGCGACAACAAGGTCTTGGTGCAGGACTTAAATAGCCGTAATGGCACGTTTGTAAACGAAAAGCGATTACCTCCCGACGCAGCAAAAGTACTTGCTAGTAACGATAAATTGCGGGTTGGTAAGCTAGAGTTCGAAGTACTCATTGAGCATGGTCTGCAAGCGGCAAAGCGTCCGGAAGTCAAGAATGTCGGTGATGCTGCCGCGCGGACCGTCGAGGCGGCGGATGGCAGTCGGTTCGAGGCAATCGATGTTAATAGTTGGCTTGATGAAGCCGATCAAGTTGATCGCGTGCGAAAAATGTCCGATCCCGATACCCGTCAATTCCGGTTCGATTCCGTCGCTCCGCCGCCCGAGGGCGATAGCGCTGAACTGTCCGGCGACGATTCAAAGCTCCAAAAACTCGTAAAGCCCGAGAAAAAAACCCCCGGAAAACTGCCTGCTGGCGTAAAAAAGGCGATGACGGATGATTCCCGACAAGCTGCTGATGATGCGCTCAAGAAATTCTTTAGCGGTCGATAGAGTCCTCGCTACGTCAATTGGCTTTCTCGTGTGTGTGTTTGGTCTCCAGCACATACTTCAAGGTGAGCAAGAAATTCGGCTTCGTTCTGGACTTCTCATTCGTGGAGCCGTGGTTCCGATCGCTTCGCTCAACCAAAACCCGTTCGCTGCGGGTGCGGCTGGCGGCCCTGGGCAAGTTTTCTCGATTTGGATGGTCGACGACGGTTTACGGCGAACTTACATCGACAAACTTGCGATGGTTGCTGAGGTTAACGCGGTCCAAGAGCTTCGCGTAAGCATCGTGCTTTTTCAGCCGGCACCGCTGGGAGGGAAAACGGTAGCTGGCATTGGACCAATCCTTGAGGTTTCACCGTTCAATGACTTTGGTCGTCGGATCGTTAATTTGCGTGGACCGGAAGGCAATCCGCTTTCGATCATTCAAGGCATTTCCGAAATCAACGCAAGATATGCTAAGGTCGAGGGCCTGAAATCAACGCCGTCTTATCTATGGGATATGCGTATCGCCACCGATTCTATCCCTGCCGCAGAATTGCGAAGTATCCTCACGACTCGAATTGACCAGACGAATTACGACCGGCGCCTGGAAGTCGTTCGATTCTACATCGAGTGCCAACGTTTCGGCGAAGCTCGCCAAGAGCTAGAGCGAGCGATCCACGATTTCCCAAACGACGCAAGATTATCAACGCAGCTCCAAGCATTGGTTGCGCGTCAGGGAACACAGTTGCTTGCCGAAGCAAAATTGAGACATGAAGCAGGCCAGTATCAACTAGCAACGGACATCTTAAGAAACTTTCCCCTGGCTGAAGTTGCCAAGGTTACGCGACTTGAAGTTCAAGATTCGCTCGATTCGATGGATGGTCGAGTCAATGAAGGTCGGCGCATGATCGCCCAGCTTCGAGAACAAATAGAAGCTCTGGGGGATGGCGCTACCAAAAATACGCTGAGGCAAATCGTTACCGAAATCAAAGATTCGCTTTCGCTCGATACGATGGCTCGCCTGAATGACTATTCGCGGCTGGGTGGCGTCGCAAACGTTCCCGCCGACAACCGCATTGCATTGGCCGTTGGCGGATGGCTGCTCGGTCCCAATTCTGGGTTACAAAACCTTGCGGTTGCCGTTTCGCTTATTGAAGTGCGATCTTTGGTGGTGCAGTATTTGTCCAGTGACGATGAAGCGACTCGCAAAGCGTTACTGGAAAAACTACGCGGCATTGAAGGCGCTGAGCCATCCTACGTCGAGTTAATGCTGCCTTTGCTTATCCCACCCAAGGGGCTTCCTGATGAGGCGAAGGACGCAATGATCGCAGGCATGTATAGGATCGACGAAAAAACAACCGGACACGTCAGTGGTGACTATGTTTTGCAGTTACCGCCGGAATACAACCCACTGCGATCTTACCCTTGCATTGTAGCGCTGCATCCGACCGAAGGAACCGCAGAAGGACAACTTGATTATTGGCAGGGGACTCCTTCGCCAGACGGCTTGTCGCGCCAAGGGCAAGGCGCAAGGCACGGGTTTGTCGTTGTGGCACCGAAATGGACAAGGCCAGGTCAGTCTGGATACGAATCGACACCTCGGGAGCATGCTGAAGTGCTTTCCGCCGTGCGCGATGCCATGCGGCGAGTTTCCATCGATTCCGATCGGGTGTTTTTGACGGGACTGGGTGCCGGTGGTTCCGCCGCCTGGGACATCGCGGTATCTCACCCCGACGTATGGGCGGGGATGATCAGTATCAGCGGTGAACCGGGGAACTACCTTCGCCATTATTCAGAGAACGCGTCCTACATTCCGATGTATATCGTGTTTGGAGAACTTGCCGGTGCACCAGCACCGATGATCAAGCACGGGGATGTTTTAGACGACTACATGGCCCCTGGTTTCAATGCGATGGTAATTATGTATCGAGGCCGGGGCGGCGAGCATTTCTATGAAGAAATTCACAAAATGTTTGATTGGATGCGGCTGGCGACCAATGAACGAGGAGACCCGCCGAAGAAAATCGAAACGGCGACGATGCGAAATGGCGACCAGTTTTTCTGGTGGCTTGAAATGCCGGAATTAAAAGAGAGCGTAGCGATCGATCCGATCTTGTGGGGACAAGCCGATCGAATACGTGCTGGCAAAGTCGAGGCAACGGTTGGCGAGGGCAACCAAATCCGCGTGGCCCAGGGCCCTGCGGAGAGATTCATTGTTTATCTCAGCCCAAAGATGGGTTTGCAAATGGATCAAACGATCACCGTGCGTTATCGCAACCGTCGCGTCGATATCGACTTCGACGGTTCACTCGATTTCATGCTTGAAGATGTACGCACGCGAGCTGATCGCAAGCGTCCGTACTGGGCAAGCGTGATGATTCCCTAGGCCAACCAATGTGGCAGTTGTCCAGACGGTGGTAGCTCGACAAGTTTTGCAGCATGGATGCCATCGACGCCAGCGAGAGCAGTGAGCGTTGAAGCGGGCACGGTACCATCCAAGTTCAAAACACCGATCGCTTTTCCGCCTGGCGAATCACTGTCACGGCCAACCGCCATCTGCGCAATGTTTACGTTGTGGGTTCCGAATACGGTACCGATCTTGCCGATAATGCCCGGGACATCTTGGTGAGTGAAGATCACCAACGAGCCATCGAGGAATGATTCCAATCGGTAGCCATCAAGCATGATCAATCGTGGCATGTTGTTGCCCAACATCGCGCCACCGGCTCGCACCGTGCGGCCTGCACCGGAGACTTCGGCCGTGATGCTTGATGCAAATGCCGACATCTCACGATGCTTCTGTTCGCTCAAATCTACACCGCGCTCGCGAAGCAGCATTTCAGCGTTGATAATGTTGACTTCATCACCAACGGCACGTTCAAGCAGGCCAGCGCAAAACGCGTTGTTAAGCATTCTTGTGTCACGACCAGAAATTTCTCCACGATAGGTGATTGCCACTTTATCGATTCCTCCGCCATGCCATTGGGACAGCAACAAACCAAGGCGATGGCAGATATCGAGGTATCCGCGAAGCTCATCAAGCGTCTTTGGGTCCAGCGAGGCAACGTTGACAGCATGGCGAATTTCGCCCGTCTTAAGATAGTTGAGCAGTAGATGAATCCCTTCCACTGCCACTTGCGTTTGTGCTTCTTCGGTGCTCGCACCGAGGTGCGGGGTGCAAACGACATTCTTCATTCCGAATAACGGGCTGTCCGTGCACGGTTCATTTTCATACACATCGAGCGCAACGCCACCCAGCTTGCCGCTTTTGAGTCCTTCAATCATGGCGTCTTGATCGTAGATGCCACCGCGTGCCGCGTTGATGAGTCGCAAACCTGGCTTCACGTTGTCGAGTTGCTTGAGGTTGATGAGACCAGTGGTTTCGGGCGTTAGAGGCGTGTGGACGGTAAGGTAGTCCAGTTCTGGCAACATGGCATCGATTGTTGGTGCGAGACGCACCCCAAGCGCAGTCGCTTGTTCGTCTGTCAAGAACGGATCGTAGGCGATCACCCGCATGGCGAATGCGAGGGCGCGCGTGGCAACTTCGCGACCGATCCTGCCCATGCCGACAATACCGAGAGTTTTACCTGCAAGCTGAGTGCCCATGTAATCCTTACGATCCCAGCGACCTTCAACCAAGCTCTGGTTCGCTGCAGCGATATTGCGGCTCAGCGCAAGCATCAGCGCAAAGGCGTGTTCAGCAGTGCTGATTGTATTGCCCGCAGGCGTGTTCATCACGACGATGCCACGACGAGTCGCCGATGCCTTATCAATATTGTCAGTCCCAACACCCGCGCGAACGAGCGCTTTGAGCCGCGTATTGCCTTCCAGCGATTCGGGCGTGATTTTGACGCCGCTGCGAAGAATCGCACCGTCAAATTCGTTGAGGGATTTACGAAGGTCCGCGCCTTTCAGGCCAGTGCGGACTTCGTATTGGACGCCGTCGGCGGCATCGAGAAGGTCAAGACCTTCTTGAGCGATAGTATCAAGGACAAGAATGCGATGCATGGGATTTCTTCAGTCAGTGACGTGCGGAGATAGAAGTTGAGTGCCAGCAGCCGCTGGCGTTAAGGATCGTACAGGAAACCAGCGTCCGGTACCTTTTGACTAGCCGTTCTTAGCGACAAAGTCAGTCATGTAACTTGCCAACGTTTCAACACCTTCCATCGGCATGGCATTGTATATGCTCGCTCGAATGCCGCCGACACTTCGGTGACCAGCAAGATTGCCAAGATCGTGCAATTGCGCACCTTTCATGAACGCAGATTGCAGTTCGTCGCTAGGAAGCTTAAAGGTCACATTCATCAATGAGCGAGCCGCTCTATCGGCATGCCCCAGATAGAACTCTGGATTCGCGTCGATGACGTCGTACAATGCAGATGCTTTCTTCTCATTATGTATCTGCATCGCCTTCAAGCCACCGATATCGTTGGCAATCCACTTGGCAACCTTGCCGAGGACATAAATCGCGAACGTTGGCGGCGTGTTCCACTCCGAATCATTCTCAGCGTGATTCTGGTACAGCAAGTAGCCAGGCAGATTTGCCGGTGCACGAGTTAACAAGTCGCGGCGAATGATGACGACGGTAACCCCAGCCGGTCCGGCATTCTTTTGAGCGCAGGCATAGAGCAAGCCATAACGATCCATGTTCACAGGACGACAAAGAAAATCGCTCGATGAATCGCAAACCAACGGCACGCTCGATGGGCATACAGGTTCGTCTGGAAACTGAACCCCTTGAATCGTCTCATTGCTGCAATAATAGAGGTAAGCCGCATCTGGTGAGACCTTGTAATCGGCAGCCGCTGGAATGCAATTGTAGTGGCGAACTTTCGCGTCATAGATCGCTTTCGCGTCGCCTTCCTTGGTCGCTTCTTGAATCGCATATTTGCCCCATGAACCGGTCAACAGGTACTCGGCTGTTTTACCGGTACCGCGGAGTAAATTGGCCGCAATCATAGAGAACTGGAGGCGGGCACCACCTTGTAAAAACAGTACTGCATACTCATCGCTGACTCCCAGAAGCGAGCGAATCGAGGCTTCCGCCTCGTGCAAAATGTCAAGGAACTGCTTGTCACGGTGTGACATTTCCAGCAGTGAACAACCCGCCCCGGGAAGGCAAAGCATCTCGTCTTGGACTTCCTGGAGCACAGAAACCGGCAAAACTGCTGGACCTGGGGAAAAGTTGTAAATTCGATTTGTGGCGGTCGACGAGGACATGGTCGTTAGATCCAAACAATGCTTGGGTGGTAAATTCGGTTTGCGCGCGAGGCAGAACGAGTGGTAATTGCACCGTTTTTCTCAAAAAAGGACAACTGCCCGGCTCAGTCTGGTTCAAGTAAATGCGATTCTAAGCCGTGCCACAGTTTCACGGAACCATGCCCAATCGCTGAGATTGTCAGAAGCTTTCAGCGATTGTAGAAAATTTCCCGAGAACTTGAATATTGCAGCAAACGACTCCGCTCGCGACAATCACCCGCTTTCTAAGACAGTACGGCGAAAGGCCGTTCAGGAACGAATTCGAAAACCAGACACGGAGTTCAGATGCATTGCATTTATCGAGCGGCGATGTTGCTCGTTTTTCTAGCTGGAATGGGCAGCGCCACGCCCGTCCGCGCTGAACTGCTTGTTGACCCCACCGGCGGAATGACGTTGCTGAATGGCGCTCAAGGCGACGACGCGGTTGTGACGATCAATTCCGGCGGATCTTTTGGCGGACTTTTCTTTGGTGCGTCCGTCGGCCCCATCACGGTCGCTGAAAACGGCAACCTCAATTTCAGCGGAGACGATTTCTTCTTCCCATCGGCGCTTAATGATTTTCCGGGTGTCGCCAGAATTTCCCCGCTATGGGATGACATATTCATGCTCGACGGTGCAAATAATGAAGTCATCGATCACTCAGTAAGTGGTCAGTACATCGGAATCACCTGGAAAAATGCTCGGTTATTCAACGAAACGGTGGCTGGACAACCGCTGCCCGATACCGATCGCAGTTTCCAAGCGTTGTGGTTTGAAGCACCGACAACCATCAAGGGTGTGCAATTCAACCCCAACGAGATCGTGTTCAGTTATGTTGGGCACGTGGCAGGCACGAGCAACTTCGGTCCCATTTTTGCGACGACTGGCCTCACCGATGGCGTCAGTCGATTTACGTCACTTCCTGGTGATGCGGATGGGTTCATCACTGAAAACCAATCGACGCTGCTGGCGTGGGAGCCAGGATCGTACCTGGTATTCCGTCCCGTTACGACTGACAGTACGACGAATTATGTTGCGACCAAGGAATTTGTGACTGCAGTTCCCGAGCCTTCAACGGTTGTCGCGTTGAGCACAATACTTTGCGGTTTTGGATTTTACTACCACCAGCGCAAGCGGGCTGTTGATTTAGTGAGCCGTACGCGCTAGCGTCGGGCGCTACGCCAAGAATTATACCGTTACCGGCCCGTGGCTAGCGCCATCGGCTCACTGAAACGAAGAAACCCTCTAAATCAACAGCCCGCATGCGGCGGCAAAGGTTGTCAATTCACGCTTGCTGATGCATTTTCCAAGTCAGTCACGGTAAAGACCTGCTCCAAGACGAGCGGTTCGCTTTGCCGTTGAACCTCGCAACGCAGCTTGTATTGCCCCGGAATGAGCGCCGCCTCAAGTCTAAAGTCAAGCGTTGTCGCACTTTGCGGCATCAACCAGCGTCCAAATCCGCCAGGGATCGATGTCCGCCGCCCCGATTCGTCCGTGATCGTTAGACGTGATTGTAGCGCCAGATGCGACTGCCCGGAGTTTTCCAATTTCGTTCGGAAACATGGATACGGTTCCGATGGATCCCACTGCAACGGTGATATGCTGATTTCCGGCTCCGGTATGTCATTTAAAATTATGGCCAGCGGAAGTCGGCGAGACACGATATAATCGCGTTCGCTACTACCGGCCTCGACCAGCACATATCCATATTCAACCGCGCGAGCATCGGACGGCTGCGTTCTTAATGTCAAAGCAATCTTGCGACTGCTTGCGGCGGGCAATTGGATCTCGTTTGGTTGAATGAATACAGCCCCGATTTCCAGATCATTATTTCCGATCGCCTTGAGATTGATGGTTTTAGTTTCTCGCGAGTTGTTTTTGAGTAACATCGTGATGCGCCGACTACCACCACGCACTTTCGAGAGCTCTATCTGAGCAGGTGAGACTTGCAGGCCGTGGTCAACTTCGGCGATCAGTACTTCTTGGGCCGGATAGTCCAAGGCGTTGATTTCAAGCGGCAGTGTCTTGCGATTAACAACCTTCCCACCGAACAGAAGTTCCATATCCGCTTCGTAATGCCCACCACCGATCGCTTCAGGCAGCAACTCTTCCATCCTCAGCCGAGTCTTGGGCAGGATTCGACCCACATATCGTGCCTCATCTTGAACAGGCTTTCGCACCGGCATCACCATGCGAAGCGGCTTCATCGACCGATCGCTTGGCGATGAACGGAGTTGGCCGCGAAGCTCGAATTCAAAGGTCGTTTCAGAAGGATTAAAGACCATCGCTTGCAGTTGAGGTCGTCCCTCGAAAGAAGTCATTTTGACTTCTTCGACAACCAATTGATTACCATACTCACCGCGAACGCCAGTGACCTCCAGGTCGAGCCGCAGAACGTACTGCGTTATAAAGCGAATCCCGGCCTGAGTCTGCTGAGATCCGTCCGGATTAAATTTTGGTTTTATTTCGTCCGCAAGCCCAACGTCGCGCACCAGAATCCCCAATGAGTGAAACTTCGCATCACCTTTGGGCATTTGCACAACGCCTTCAATTGTAGCGGGGGTATTGGCGATCAAATTCATGCTGCTAGGCGTCATCAGCTTGATTGCGTCGGTTTTTTCCGAATTTTCAACATGCAAAATTTGTCCATTCATTTCCTGCCTCAGGCCAATCGCCGCGACTTCGACTTTCGCAGGCCGATTAGAGGATTGGATTTTAAACTTAAACCCAATCACATCGCCGGCTCGTCCTTCAATCTTGTGGGCCAGTGGCTCGATTGCAAACGCCGGTTCAAAGGTTTCTTTAATCGTTACTTCACGACCAGGGCGGGCCGCCGAAGTGGCGATTCGCTTCGTTGATGGTTTCGCGGCAGTCGTCTGTGCTTGAACGGGAGCCAGCGCAACCGCAATGACGATGATGACCGCAATGTGCACTGACCATTGGGTAAACCGTGCCTGGTTAAGCCCTGCCTGGTTAGGCCTTGGCGAGATTCGATTCAAAGGAAAACATCGACGGATGGAAGAATCGATCATGTCTGGTCAAAGCGTAAGAGTGAATCTGTTAGGGTGTCGGCCCGCAATCGCATTGCACGATACGTGGACAGATAAAAATTGCGACTTCCGCGTCCTGTTTTTGCTTTTCGATGGTCTTGAACATATTGCCGAAAACCGGGATTTTGCTGAGCCCTGGAATTCGGTTGATACGATCGACGGTTTGGCTTTGGACTAGTCCACCGATCACAATCGTGTGTCCATCGCGAACATTAACATTGGTCGAAACGACTCGCCGATTAATGATAGGATACGGATTGGACGTGAGCTCTGATCTTGCCTCACTTGTACGAATATCTTCACTAACTTCCGCTTTTCCTATGTTGACAGATACCATATCGCCATGAACGCGAGGCGTAATTTCAAGACTGATGCCTGCCTCCACTTTCTGAACGCTCTGCTGAAAGAATACGTTGCTGCTGGACGGTTGGAGGCTGAAAAACGTTTCTCGATTGATTGAGATATTCGCTTTTTCGCCATCTTTTGCCGTCACACGCGGTGCTGCACGGATGGTGATATAACCTTCTTGAGCAAGGAGTCTTACAAATGCAGAAGTAACTGCAAAATCAGAAAATGAATTGTTGATCCCTTTAGGGCTTGCAGAGCCTGAGAAGGTAAGTCCCGTTAGTCCCGCCTTGAGTGAATCGACGCCATCGACTCCAACGACGTGCCCCCAGTCAAGACCGAATCTAAAACCACTGTCGGGTGCCACGACACATACAATGGCTTCCAATTCCACTTGTGGTACAGGTTGATCCAATTCTCGCAGTCTCGCGATGATGTCGTTGCTGATTCCCGCAGGAGCGTCGACGATGATGAGATTTCTCTCCGGCTGCGATTGAATGAATGGTTTAAAGCGCGAGGGCAGCAATGATGTTAGAATCGCCGGTTGATGATGCTCGGGAACATAATGGTTTCGTTGTGAAATATAGTCAAACAAAGGCGAATCTGGATCCGGCGGCGCGATCACGTAATTGTTGCCATGCTTCGCGTAAACGAGACCTACCGGTAGAAGTATCTGTTCAAGCGATTGTTCAAATGTGGCATCTTCAATGGTCGCGCTGGTGACACCGCCAACGGAGTCATCAACGATGACGGAGACTTCGGCAAGCGAAGCAAGGATTTGTATAGCTTCGCGAATATCGGTCTGCTCAAACGTTTCTGAGATTGGCTTCTGCGGCCCAACGTCTGCGGCAGTAGATGTCATCGATACCGATGCATTCGTGCGGCGCGTTGCATCGGTGCCAGGCAAGCCGATCGCTTCATCAGCGATCACCGAGTTCGATTCAAACGGTACGGGGGATTCCTGCTCGTAAACTGCCGAATCATCATTTTCAATAATGGATTCCGTCGGCAAAAAATTCAACTGCCGATTCGCGTCAGCTCGATTGGCCGCGTCAGCAACGGCTTCAGCATATAAATGGTCGATCGATTTTCTTTCGATCTTGTCCATGCCGCGGCACCCCAACAATGTGATCAACAGCACCAGCGAGACGCCGGTGTTGGTGCATTGCTGACGGTCCGCAAATCTGTTCAAAACATCGGTCCAAGCGAAATGAAATCGACGCCCTCGCAGGGCAATGAATTTGGGAAATCTGTAGCAAATCGCATCTGTTTGCGACAAGCCGAATGGTCACTTCGCAGTTCGGTAATGCGAAGAGAAATAAAAAAATCCCGTACAGAAGCATTCGCTTCCGTACGGGACACAGCGTCGAAAATTGACAGCAATTAGTTGGCAGCAACGGTTCCAACTACGGTCGTGGAGTAGTCACCTGCGGCGAATACGCCGAACTCTTCGGTGACGAACGTGACCGACAGGTTGAAGTTTGCACGGCCTACACCAGTACTGCTGGCGGTAACCTGGGCAACACCGTCATTGGCGCCGTAGTTCGTTTGGTCTTGTGCAACACCAACGGTCCAGGCTGCTGGGCCCTGAGTCGTTCCAACGGCGAGATTTAGCTTTGCATCACGCTTGAACGTTGGCAGCGTAGCGTGGGTAAAGGCGGTGGTGGTTGCAAACGCAACATTAACACCCGCACTGCTATTGCCCTTAACCGTCCATGATTGAGCAGGAAACGCTTGTGGATTGTCCGTTTGGTCATGCGTCAGGGTAGCGGCAACGGGAGCGGTAATACTGATGGTTGTTGGTACGACCACGGTAAAAGTCTGCGAGCCAGTGGTCGCGGCTGAGGCGGTGCTGGTGAGCATCGAGAGGACAACAACGACAGAAGCAACACGTACAAGTTTCATCGACATTTTGGGCACTTTCGTAACTGGGTAAACACGGGCGAAAAGTTGGACCACCTCATTGTTGGGCAACACAAGGTAGTCAGATCACGAACGCGCCGGCCCCACTCACAACAGCAGCATGCACCGATCGAGCCCAAGCTTAAAAATTCGACAAGCGAACTTCAGACCAGGCCCCATAACCTATGCTTCGAGACACAGAAGCTCATAAGTAAGCTTCGCATCTGCGAACAACAGGCTTCGCGTTACCGAACAATAGTTCGGTTTTATACGCGGGGGAGAATTTTCCCTGTTTTTCCCAAAAAAATTTCGCGAGCGGGATTTCCAGGGGAAATCGCCTAATAGCGAACCGGGCCAGCCGATGGGCCGTTGGGGAGCGGGCGGGCAAGACGGGTGCCACCTTGAGAGAGCGTTGCATCATATTGGGATGAGATCTGGCGGCTCAGTGCAGCGATCCGCTCGGTCACCATCGGCTGTTGACCGTTAATGGTTTGGCTGCGCTGATAATTTTGCAAGGCTTGCGCCAAGTCACCACTATTTTCTCGCAGGCGACCAAGTGCGAGCCAAGCGCGAGCGCTATTCGCGTCTTGCTGGACCGCGTCTTCAAGGTATTTCTTTGCCGTTTGGGGCTCACCCGCTTCTTCGTAGAGGCGAGCTAGTTCGATGCGTGGTTCGGCGAATCGCGGATTTTGAGCTGCCCAATTCTTCATCAATGCGAAAGCTCGATCAGGTCGTCCGGAGTCGATGAGCAAAACGCCAAGCCCGCGGTGACATTCGACGTGGTTGGGATCGTGATCAAGACATTGGTTGTAAAGCGATTCGGCTTGATTAAGCGACGCGGTGTCGCGGCGTTGGAGACCAATCCGATGCGTTGTTGCTGCTAAGTTGTAGTAGCCATCGGCGTTTTGAGGATCGCTTGCGATTGCCTTCTGAAACTCCTGCAGCGCGGCGGTGTATTGTCCTTGCTGATAAAGCCTAGCGCCTTGGGCGTTTTGGCCGCTAGCCGCAAATTGGCAACCGCCAGTGGCAACGATCGCCAATAGGACCATCGCGAGCATAAGCAACCGGATTGATTCCGGGGCGCTGACGTTTTGATTCTCTATCGAGGAGGCCATCGGTTGGGTTTTCCCAGTTCTTCGAACACATTACCGATCCGCTGTGGTGGATCGAGGGGACGGTATCGCGCAAACAACGACCAGCACAAGGTCGAAAACTGATTCGAACAGAAAAAACAATGGTTGGCCCAACTCATTTCTCCGACAAACCCACGGACTCGACGGCATGAGATTGAATAAAAACGCCTTCCACCTGCAACGTTTGGCCTGTTTTGGGGTCGCTAAAGCCGCTGTTGAGATGCATCAATCGGAAGCCTTTCACGTCGAGAAAGTCGATCATTTCCAGCCAAGTTGCCTCTCCGTCATACAAAGGTTCGATCGACATTTCTGTTTGAATACAGGTGATTTCGGCAAGTTTGGTGCCAGCTCCGGCAAGCACTTCTTGCTCAAATCCTTGCGCGTCAAGCTTCAAGTAAACGCAGTCTGCCGACTGACAGAACTCGTCAAACATGCCATCCAGACGCCGCACGTTCACGTCATGGTGAGCAATATATCCAGATTGTGGCGACGCTTCTTCGTGCCGAGAAAGCATCGGCAGAAACGAACTGCTTTGGAGGTTACCTGCGACATTGATGGTCGCTGTTTTGTTCTCGCTACCGAGCGCGATTGGCAGGACTTGCCAGTTCGCATGAGGCCGCGCATTTGCTTTTAGCTTGACCAATGCTTCAGGCAGAGGCTCAAAAGAAACCAAATTCCCGCGAAACCCGCTGGCCATGATTCGCCGTCCGTATTGGCCCTGATTGGCACCTACATCCAGTACAACGTTAATTCGATAACGCCGTATAAAATTGACATACGGGTCATTCGTCTGACGAGAAACGAGACCAGTTCGCTGAACCAGACCGCGGCAATACGCTTTTGCATCGTAAAGTCCAATCAAAATCACACCGATGGGTTTTGGGAAAGTATTGCAGGACGGGCGCAGCGGATAGGCAACCGCAGACCAATTTCGAAATAGCAAATATGAACCTCTGAAACAACCGTGATTATCTGCGGACTCAGGATGTTTTTGGTTTACGAATCGCGACCGCAGGGGCGTTGTCTGATACGATTCATGTCCGCTAATCTGCTCGTTCCCGACATTTGTTAACTTGCACTAAAGAAACGCACGCACCATGGATATGCGCAATACCGTCGCTCTGATTTTGGGTGGTGGCCGAGGAACTCGTTTGTTTCCGCTCACGAAAATTCGCGCCAAACCGGCGGTTCCGCTAGCGGCGAAATACAGGTTAATCGACATCCCGATCAGCAACTGCATCAACAGCGGCATCAATCAGATTTATGTTTTGACACAGTTCTTGTCGGTGTCGTTACACCAACACCTGCGGCAAACGTATCGCTTCGATCACTTCAACAATGGTTTTGTCGAACTGCTCGCCGCCCAACAAACCGTCGATAAGGGGACCGAGTGGTATCAGGGAACGGCCGATGCAGTTCGCAAGAACCTTCGGTACGTGTTGCAGCATGGAGTTGATCGTGTGCTGATTCTTTCCGGGGACCAACTCTACCGGATGAATTTTGCGGACATGTTGAAAACGCACGAGGACTCGGGGGCAGACGTGACGATCGCAGGCATTCCCGTGCCGCGAAAGGATGCGTCGGCATTAGGAATCATGAAAGTCGATGACACGGGGCGAGTCATCGACTTCGTGGAAAAGCCGCAAACCGACGACCAGATATCGGCAGTGCGGACGGAGCCCTCATGGATCGACGCCCATGGCATTCCTTCCAACGGTCGTGATTGTTTGGCAAGCATGGGGCTCTATATCTTCAATCGAGACGTCATGGTGGAGCTGTTGACAAACACCGACTACGAAGATTTTGGCAAAGAAGTCTTCCCTGCCGCGATGCGAACCAAACGCGTGCAGTTGCATTTGTTTGATGGCTATTGGGAAGACATTGGTACGATTCGAGCCTTCTACGAAGCCAACCTCAGCCTCGCCCGCAAAAATCCGCCATTTGATTTCAGCGATAGCCTCGCTCCGGTCTACAGCCGCCCTCGTTTTCTTCCGCCAACAGTGGTCGAGGATGCAAAAATCAGCAACACGCTGCTTGCGGACGGCTGCCAAATTGGTCGCGGTGTCGTGATTGAAAACAGCGTGATTGGATTGCGAACCGTGATCGGAGACAACGTGACGATTCGCAACACGGTGATCATGGGGGCTGACTATAGCGATGAACCGCTACGAGCCAACCCAGGTCGACTGCCACTTGGAATTGGTGACGGCAGCGTGATCGAAGGTACGATTCTGGACAAGAACTGTCGCATCGGCAAAAACGTCCGCATCACCAACGCGGCCAAGATCGAAAACCTTGGCGAAGACGAGCCACTGCAAGTCCGCGACGGTATTCCCATTGTCATCAAAGACGCGCAGATCAACGACGGATTTATTTTCTAGTTCGAACCGTACCAAGTCGACCCAATTCGCCTTGTGCTGGGCTGTTAAAAATTAAAAATTTGGATTGACACTGAATTTAATAGCGACATTTTGAATCGATATTGTTCCGACCCGATGCTACGACGGGGTTCATCCCCGTCGGGCTATAATCCCAACCAGAAGATGCTGGCGGAGTGAGCCTCGCTACCATGCGGCTTGTCCGCGTGGAGCGTTAGTCAATCGTTATATGAATCGCTTCACGATCATTTTCTGATCATGGCCCGACGGAGACAAGCTCCGCCCGTGGCCGACGTCATTTCTTCTTCGCCATCTGGTTGTGATCGTTGCCCGACGGGGACAAGCCCCGCTCGCGGCGAGATCCTGGAATTAAATCTGCGCAAAGGCTCGAATCGGACTTAGTACAGTCGAACTAGTGCTTTGGACAAGATTAAATTTTGGGTTTAGAGTAGAGCAATTGTCCCAATTGCTTGGAAAACAATTGGGACAATTGTTCTACTCTCAACTATTGATAAGAACGGTTGCCGATCGTTGGCCACAGGCCGCGAACCACCTTCTTGATGATTGTTTTGCCGGGAAGTCGCTTGGAGTTGGATGCCAAAAATAGTTTGGAACGTTCTCGCATCCGACTCCATTTGCATGTCGACACATAACCAAAAGGCATTTGCGTGATGGTATCGACAAATTTATGTTTATAGGACTGTTCTCCATAGCCCATATCGATCTTCTTGATGCCAAGCGATTGTGACAGCTTCGCAATCTCTAAAAACATTGCGGTGCCAGGCGAGTATTGATGGTATGCCTCATCGTAAACGGGAAACCAATAGTGCAATAAGTCGTGCTCAATCATCCCATAGTGGGCTGCGACCAAGGTGTCGCCTGCGTACAATACCGACAGCAAGCCGCGACAAGACTCCATGTTTTCGGCCCAAAGTGTTCGGAGCATCTGCTGTGCCCAAGGGACACTAAGAATGTCGAATATGAAGCTGCGTTGATATTGGGCTCGCTTTAAGTCGATCAATCGATCCAGCGCGTCGCCATCGCGACAATCGAGTTCCAGCCGCAACGGTCCAAGTTCTCGTACCATTTTTTTGGTTTTGCGTCGTTGCTTTAGAATCGTCGCTCGAGTTGATTCCAAGAACTCGACGTAGCCTTCTGGATGCGCCTCCAAGTTTGCCAAGAAGCTTGGCGAGTATCCAAGAATGTGTGGTGTCACTTGTTCGTCGTGGCCGGCCAAGGCGTGAAAGCGATATGACTTCACTCCGAGTCGTTGGATTACTTCACAAACATCGATCGATTGGCCGGGATTGCAAATCAGGCCGTGCGCATCATTGAACGCCTTCCCGATCGGCTCGATCGTCGAGCGGTTGGCAAACTCAAAGGGGAGGAAACCGGCTAATTCGCCGGCGTGGTGCAGGACAGCGATTTTCGCATTCGGTCGCGAGTTTCCGACAACCCTAGAAAATCGAGAGGAGAAAAATGGTGAAGCGAAAGCATCGTTACGAGCACGAATTAATTCCCAATTCACCGCCATTGAACTGGTCAGTTCGCTGGCGGGCACCACATCGATTGTCAACGATAACGATGCGGATTGCTCCATTTTTTGGCGGCTTAACGCGTAGGGCATTACAACGGTTTGGTTTGATCGCGATTTTCCCGCTCGATCGTCAGCCTTCCAATCCTAGTTGGCGAACGACTCGAGTCCTAGTTAGCTCCGCCGCAATTCAACGCAAAAAAATGGTGTCTACCGCCAAATTGGAATAACCAGAACTGGTTTGGTCGAAAAACGGACCGATTCTCAATGCCACAATGCGATCCTAAGCCGCCTGGCGTAAGCCTGCCGCGTGCGGGGCTTGTCCCCGTCGGGCCCGCGATCACAACCAGATGGCGAAGAAGAAATGACGTTGGCCACGGGCGGAGCTTGTCTCCGTCGGGCCATGATCAGAAAATGTTCGTGCAGCGATGCTTATAACGATTGATTAACGCTCCACGCGGACAAGCCGCATGGTAGCGAGGCTCACTCCGCCAGCATTTTCTGGTTGTGATTATAGCCCGACGGGGATAAACCCCGTCGTAGCATCTGGTCGGAACAATA
>JAYVSE010000273.1:0-20875 GCA_043775635.1 Planctomycetaceae bacterium
AACCGTCTTTTCAGCGGTGATCTTTCTCAATCGGCTTTCGGGACGAACGATGATGCGATGGTTCAGCACCGGGGCAACGATGCGTTTCACGTCATCAGGCAAAACGTACGTTCGGCCTTGAATCGCAGCAAACGCTTGTGCACATCGGAACAACGCAATTGTCGCTCGGGGGCTGCCACCAAGGGCAAGGTCTTCGTGGTTTCTAGTTTCGTGAACCAATTGGAGTAAATAACTCCGAATTCTTGGATCCACGCGTACACCACGAATCGCTTCCTGTGCAGCAACTAGTTCTGACGCTTCCGCGACCGGTTGGAGCGAATCCAATGGATGAGTCCGCTCGAGCATCGTGAGCATTCGCAACTCTTCATCCATCGTTGGATAACCAAGTGTAAAACGCATCAAGAAGCGATCGAGTTGAGCTTCGGGAAGCGGAAACGTTCCTTCGTGGTCGACTGGATTCTGGGTTGCGATGACCAGGAACGGAGGTTGGAGAACGTGAGTGATCCCATCGACGGTGACGCGTGCTTCTGCCATTGCTTCGAGCAATGAGGCCTGCGTTCGTGGGGTCGCGCGATTGATTTCGTCGGCGAGCAAAATTTGCGTGAATACAGGGCCGGCTCGAAATTCAAACTCACTGGTTTTCTGATTGAAGATGGATGTTCCCGTGACATCGCTGGGCAGCAAATCGGGGGTGCATTGAATCCGTTTAAAAGTACAACCCACACTTTTCGCTAACGCCCTGGCCAACATCGTCTTGGCGACACCCGGCACGTCCTCAAGCAAAATGTGCCCGCCAGATAACCATGCCACAAGTGACAAAACAAGCTGTTTTCGCTTACCAACGATCGCTCGTTCTACATTGGTGATGACGCGTTTGGCCAAGTCGCTGACAGCGGCGACATCGCCTGCGGTGGCATACGAAATCGGCGGTTGGGGCGAGTTCACTGGCGGGGGCGAGTTCACCGGCGGGGGCTGCGGCAGACGAAAACGCCCAGTTGAGGGGTTGGGGTTAGTCATGTGCCGTTCGACCTAGCAGTAAGAAAAATAAAAACTAGCTTTGGACTTTGGTCTTCTAGTTGCTACTTTTAGTATTGTAACCGACGCGCCTGCCAATCGTGCACCGCTGAGATTGAAGCGATTGTGAATTTTAGTTGCCAAGTCCAGATAGCAATGGAACGGAAAACAGACCGATGATGGTTGTACCACGACTCCTCATCACGGACGACGATCTTGCGATGCGAATGGCGATTGCTGACGTATTTCGCGGGCTGGGCGTCGAGATTTCGCTGGCCAGCGATGGTGATGAGGCAATCGCCTTGATCGATGAGGGTGAGATTCATTTGATTCTCGTCGATGTCCACATGCCGCGAGTCAGTGGCTTAGACGTGATGCGACATGTTCGAAGTCGTAACAGCATGCTCCCCTGCATCCTGATGTCGGGCGCGGTCGATGAGTTGATTGAGCGAGAGGCACTGCAAATGCGAGTTTATCGCGTGCTCAGCAAACCAATTCGCGCCGTGACGCTGCGCCAAACTGTCATGCAAGGACTGCGCGATGCCTATGGATGGAAAGCTGGCTGATTTTTGCCTTCCACTACACTTGCCGCGCCGACCGGTTACAATTTCGATTGCGTATTAGTGGGATAGGCTTCCAGCCTGTCGGATTGAAAATGACAGGCTGTAAGCCATTTTATGCCCCACAAGTTTAAAAGGACCTTCGGCCATCACCCAGCTTGCCTGGGAACGAAAATGCGAAGCATTTTGTTAGCGGTGAGGCGCGAGCCGCCCGGTGGTTCGCCGGGTTTTTCGAAACGGCACCGGACGGCTCGCGCCGTTCCGCTACTTAATTCCACGCAGCAAGCTGGCAGGGGTCTAAGAAAAAATTGTGGTGTATAAAAAGGCTGCCAGCCTATCCTATATCGCAATTTGTTGCCAATTTTTGTTTGCATCACATCGTTCCGCAAGCTAACCGTTCGGTGGACTTTGAACCCATCTTCCTTCGGTCATGCAAATTTACGATGCGAACCCTTCGCCAAGCCGCTCTCGATCTACGCATTCGGATGACGACATCGTCGCGTCTGCGTCAATTACGACATCTGGCGTCGCGCGGCCAATCACCCATGTCGGTCTTGTTTTACCACCGCGTAGCAGACTCACATCCAAACCCTTGGACAATCTCTTGTCGCGAGTTCGAGCGACAGGTGGACTTTTGTCGCGAGCATACCGAAGTTATCTCGCTCGCTGAACTGCAACAAAGAATCGCTAGCGGTTTCAATGATTCGTTGACATCTTCGTTTACGTTTGATGATGGCTATGCCGAGAACTGTCGGTTCGCGATTCCCTATTTGATGCGATTGCAAATACCTTGCACCTACTTCGTCACGCTGGACAATGTGCTGACCGGCAAGCCCTTTGTACACGATCTTGAACGCAATCAACCGCTGCCAATCAATTCGATCGATGAATTGCGCGCGATGGCAGATGGCGGGATCGAAATTGGTCTGCACTCACGAACTCATTTCGATTTTTCACGTCCCGTCACCGAGAAACAAATTTGCGATGAGATCACGGATTCGGCGGGAGAACTAGCCGACTTGATCCGTCGACCGATTCGTTACTTTGCGTTTCCCTATGGTTTGCCTCAACACTTGATTCCTGCAGCCATCAACGCTATCCGCGATGCGGGACTTCAGGGGTATTGCAGCGCTTATGGTGCCTATAATTTTCCCACAGGCGATGCATTTCATATCCGCCGAATTCATGGCGATCCGGATTTCTCAAGATTTCATAACTGGCTGACATACGACTCGCGCAAGGCAAACGCCAAATCGCAGGCATTGATAAAAACGACCCAAAGCCTGCCAAAACCGCGACCACTCCGCACCATGTTTGTGATCACCAGCATGCCGGTCGGTGGCGCTGAAACGCTGCTGGTGAATTTGATGGATCGCTTTGATCCAAAACTCATCGAACCATCGGTTGTCTGTCTCAAGGAACCTGGTCAACTAGGTGACGAGATTGCATCCCGGCACCCAGTGCTGAGCCACGCCTTGGGAAGTAAATGGGACGTTGCCGTGTTGCCACGCCTGACCGAATTGATGCGTGAGAGGCAAATCGATGCCGTCATCACCGTTGGTGCTGGCGACAAGATGTTTTGGGGCCGACTTGCCGCATGGCGCGCTGGCGTACCAGTCGTCTGCAGCGCGCTGCACTCGACCGGCTGGCCCGATGGCGTTGGGACGCTGAACCGACTGTTGACCCCGATCACCGACGGATTCATCGCTGTCGCAGACCACCATGGCGTTCATTTGTCCAAGCACGAAGGTTTTCCCATCGATCGTGTTCATATCATTCGCAATGGTATCGATTGCAATCGCTTCACGCCCGCTGCCGCGGTGCGATCGACACTGCGAAACGAATTGGGAGTGAGCGAACAAACAATGCTAGTCGGGATTGTCGCTGCGCTGCGGCCCGAGAAGAATCACGCCATGTTCGTGGATGTTGCCAAGCAAGTCTGCGAGGTGCGAGATGATGTTCATTTCGTGATTGTCGGTGATGGCCCCCAGCGGCCAATGATCGAAACACTTGTCGACGAGTTCAAGCTGAACGACCGAGTGCATTTGCTTGGAACGCGCCTCGATACATCGAAGATTCTTGCTGCTCTCGACCTGTTCTTACTTTGTTCGCACAACGAAGCGTCTCCGGTTTCAATTCTCGAGGCGCTTGCGTGTAACGTTCCGGTAATCAGCACTCGCGTTGGTTCCGTTGCCGAATCGGTCGTCAACGGTCAAACGGGATACTTGGTCAATACCGATGACCGGGCGTCAATGGCAGAGCACGTTTTGACGCTGCTGGATGACGCAAAACAGCGTGAATCGATGGGCAAGGCGGGGCGCAAATTGGTCTTGGAAACCGGTTCGCTCGATGCGATGGTTGAAGGCTACACGACATTGATTCATTGGCTTTATCAAAAGAAACGCGGAAACTTCGCTGCTAGCACAGTGACCAAAGAAGTTGCGATCGTGGCCGCTACGTCAATTGAATACGAAGAAGTACACTAAATGGCCGCTGCCGAACTTGCGACGCCGAATCTTTACCGACACCCTATGAAGTTGACCAGTCACGTAATCGTCCTCTTGGCCAAACTGCTTAGCGGGTTTACGGTTCGGTGGATCGATATTGAACCCGATACTCGCCAACGAATCTATTTCGCCAATCACACCAGCCACCTTGATGCTGTCGTCGTCTGGTCAGCGCTTCCACGAAACGTGAGGGCGATCACGCGACCTGTGGCCGCAAAAGACTATTGGTCAACCGGCTGGATTAAGCCCCACATCGCAAGTTCGTTCAATGCGCTGTTGATCGACCGCCAAGAAATCAAGGTTCACCAAAGCCCGATTGATCTCATGATTCGGGAAATGGGTGATATCTATTCGTTGATCGTATTCCCTGAAGGCAGTCGTGCTGAAGGTGAGGAAATGGGCGATTTCAAAAGTGGCCTCTACTACCTTGGCAAAAAGCGTCCAGACCTCGAGCTGGTTCCGGTTTATATCGACAACGTCAATCGCATTCTGCCGCGCGGCGAGATCCTCCCGGTGCCGCTGTTGAGCTGCATCACCATCGGCGCTCCCATTTGGTTACAAGCGGGAGAGTCGAAAGTCGCCTTCCTCAAGCGCGCCCGCGACGCCGTGAGAAATCTAAAAGACGTGTGACCGCAGCATATCTTTCTGCAAATCGACGTCCGCTCTGTCGAGCACACACTACACTCGATTCTTCGCCGAGATCCTTCGGCGATGCGCCCATAATCGCAGTAAACAAACGGTCGCTGGTGTATAGCCTTTAGGCGATCCTTTTTCGAGGCATGCTGGGATGTCGCATTTACCAAAACTGAAAAACCTGCAAACGTTGGAACTTGACGGAACCCAAATCACCGACCAGGGGCTGCAAAATCTTGTGCAGTTGGTGAAACTGGAAACGCTGTTGCTAGAAAACACGCCGATTACGGACGCCGGACTATTGCAACTTTCCAACTTGGCGCAGGTCCATCGAGTGCGTCTAGCAGATTGAATGCGAAAAGGAAACGTAAATGAACCGTCACATCATTCCGCTGCTTGCAATACTCGCAACGACATGCTTCGGCTCCGCGCTTGCAGACGAAGCAACGTATGATCCACTGGCGATTAGTAAGGCAACGAATTCGGAGCCCGTTGATCTCGTCGTCAACGATGCGCAGCGGAACCGAGAGATCCCCTTGCGGATCTATCTGCCAGCGGATCAATCGCCCGCGCCGGTAGTGCTTTTCAGTCATGGACTCGGAGGTTCTCGCGAAGGGAATCCGTACCTGGGACGGCACTGGTCATCGCGTGGTTACGTCGCCGTGTTTCTTCAGCATGCGGGCAGCGACGCAGCGGTCTGGAAGGATGTTCCCATGCTGCAGCGAATGTCCAAATTGAAGCAGGCAGCGAATCTGCAGAATACGATCCTGCGGCTGAAGGATATTTCGGTCGTCATTGACCAACTGGAACGGTGGAACCAGTCCAGCGATTCGCCTGTGATGGGACGCATGGACCTGAAGCGGATTGGCATGTCCGGACATTCGTTTGGTGCAGTCACGACTCAGTGGGTCAGCGGCCAACGCACACCTCGCGGCGACGCGACGTTTACTGACATGCGAATCAAGGCGGCGATTGCCATGAGCCCCAATAGTCCGCAAAACGGAGGTGATCCCAAGCAATCGTTCGGCGGTGTGACAATTCCCTGGCTCCTGATGACCGGCACCAATGATACGGCGGCCGTCGGTGACGCAACGGTGGAATCGCGGCTGGCCGTTTATCCGGCTTTGCCCGCTGGCGGGAAGTACGAACTGGTGTTCGAAGGTGGCGAACATGAAGCGTTCAGTGATCACGATCTGCCCGCCACAAAATCGAAGCGGAATCCTAACCACCATCGAGCGATCCTTGCAACCAGCACAGCGTTCTGGGACGCCTGGTTGCGTGACGATGCAGCGGCCCGCGCATGGCTGGATGGGACTGGCCCGTCATCGGTGCTGGAAAAGAAAGATCGATGGCAGCACAAATAGTCCGGCAATGACCTCAGTAAGGGCCTAATGTAATCAATTCCCGCGCGAAGAATCGAAGAGGATTTTATACGGGTCGCTTGGTCCGCTACCGTGCGACTCGTTGCTTTGCCGATATCAACGAATTGCTTCCAGCCACTGTCCGATGTGCATACCAAAATAAATTTTCAAATTCCGTGACAGGTTCCCGCTGTCGACCGCCTCTCTTTGTGGAAAGACGGTCCAAAACGAAAAACACCTCTTGCACGGAACCCTAAAAATGATCGCTGCACAGCCTATGGCCATCGGATCGATGCCCACGAACTTTCAACTAATCGGTTCTGACACTAGCGTTCCCGATTCGCGCTCTTTACCGCATGCGTCTGTTTCCAGTCAATTCAAAACGCGGCGTATCGCGATGCGAAGTCTTGATCCGCTGTGTAAGCGAAAGATCAGGGCCGATTGGTCCCTCGCTGACGCGTTTTGAAGTTTTGAAGTAGCACTGTTTTGCTTTATGGCCAACGGCCTCTTTCAACATAGCCTGGGGCAACGCCCCAGGAATTCGGAAAACGCGCAAGTTCTTTGGCCAACCGCCATGCTCAACCCGACCCGATGGGTTTGAACATGGCCGTTGGCCAAACCGATTCGCTTCGTTCTCTATTCCAGGGGCGTTGCCCCTGGCTACGATAAATATGGCCTTTGGCCAAGAAACAGTTGTAAAGCAACCGTAATGAAAACCGTAACAAAAATCCGCCAGACAGCCAGCCAAAACAATCGTCAGCGGGTACACTCAACGGGCGGCTGCCGACCAGCGATTGTCGACGAGAGATTCAACGTGAACCCAGAAAAACCTGCACCATCCCTCGTTTTTGACAACGCTTTGCTCAAGGACTTTGCCAACGGCAAACTAGATCCCCAGATTGAGGAACGGGTTGCTGCGCACTTAGAAAATCGCCCTGAGCTCCTGGCAAAAGTCATCGCGGTCTCGGGAGACGGGTTCACCAAACGCCTCAAGGAAGCCAAGCAACGTTCGATCGCAGCGCAATCTCGTGTGGAACCGCACGCCAGCGGCAGCAAACTCAGGCGCCGGGCACCGCGACTAACCGCGAATCCGCTTCACAACCGATCGAGTTTCCTGGTTATGAAATCGTCAAGGAACTGGGGCGTGGTGGCATGGGCGTGGTCTATCTTGCCAAGAACGTCGAAATGGACCGGCTCGAAGTTTTGAAAGTGCTCAGCGAACGACTGCTCAATCATGCTGGCGCGGAACAACGCTTTAGTCAAGAGATTCGCTCCGTCTCGAGACTGAATCACCCCAACATTGTGACCTCTTACAGCCTGCTGCGAACACAGTCGCAGGTCGCGTTTGCGATGGAGTACGTGCATGGCATGGACCTGTTCAAGTTCATCCACAAAGAACAATTTTTGCCCGTTGGGTTGGCCTGTTCGTTAGCAAGGCAGATCGCCGCAGGCTTGCAACATGCTCACGAAAAAGGCTTGGTGCATCGCGACATCAAACCATCCAATGCGATGCTCTACAAATCCGACGGTCAGTTACGACTAAAAATCTTGGACTTCGGCTTGGCGAAAGCAACGAGCGAGAAAACCACGACCGGTTTGACTCAAGATGGCACGATGTTGGGCACGCCGGAATACATGGCCCCGGAACAGATGCTCAACGCTGCCAAAGCCGACATCCGCGCGGACATCTACAGTCTAGGTTGCACGCTGTATCACATGCTTGCCGGGAGCGCACCGTTTGGCGGCACGCCAAGCGAAATCATGATGGCTCATGCGCAGACCGATGCGGTGATGGTCAATCTGGTCCGACCTCACGTCCCGATTGAATTGGCTGCAGTCATTGCCAAGATGATGGCCAAAGATGCGGGTAGGCGTTATCAAACGCCAGCGCAGGTGAGTACCGCGTTAAAACCGTTTTTAGACCATCCCGATGTCATCGCCAAATTGAAGAAAGAGTCGGTCCGCAGTTCAGCCAGCACGACTGAAGTTTCCAATCTTTACGAGCAAGACACGTCCGTTGAAATCGTAATGCCGATAGCAGCCGCCGCACCTTCGATTCAACCGGTCTCGATACCGACTCAAAAAATCCATCTTTAAACTGAAGGTGACTTCCAACCTATATGTTTTCCTTCAAAATCGCTTTGATTTGCCGATGCAAAATCGGTTTTAAGCAGGTTTGCACCCACAGATTCTGCGGAAGAGCCCTTTGAAGACATTAACTGCAGCCGTTTAGGAGTGTCATTGAGACGAGTCGAATGAGTACGGCAACGCCAACGGTCTGATTCAGCGTGTGTGACCAAACCACTAAACAGGTCATTGGCCTTCGTCAAAACAGTTTTGGCTGAGCGATCTTGGGTGGCCAATATAGCCCGAGCACAAGCCAGACGTTGTAGGGAAAGAATGTTCCCATGTAGAAGCTAGTGTCGCGATCTGGCGCGCAAATTTCATTGAAGAATTTTTGTTTCACGCTATCAGCGGCTGCCTTCTCGGAACCTAGCCGAGCCACTTCATTGAGAAACAAGACGCCGAGTTCCCAGTCTTCGCACATCGCCGTATGTGGCTTGGTATCGTCTTCGCATTCAAAGATGTAGTGAAAACTGAATGGAATCTTGCTCAGTGGCTTTTGTTGCGGACCAAAAAGAGTCATTTGATCGAACAGCAACTTCCATTCGGGCTTCCAATTGGAAGACGCTGTTCTGATTTCCAAATCAAGAATGCGCTGCGGTTTGACAATGCCTAGAGACGTTCGGTCTAGATCAAATTGCCGCTTCAAATCGTGAAGCGTGTAATTGGGGATTTTGTCGATAATCTCTCGTCTTGCTTCCCAACCCTTTTCGGCGCTCAGAGGTTTGCCAATCAGCCGAAGCGTGTCAAGAATGGGGCGTCGGCTTTCTTTACGATCGTCATTGCCGGCGCCTTTCGCATCAAGATCCACTTCGATCCACTGATACTTCTTGAATTGTTGTTCTTTCGGTCGATATCGGTAGTCGATTGAATAAAGTCTAACCCAGTCACCTGATTCAGTGAGGCCAGCCGTGCAAATGAGCTCATTGTGGCCGCGCGACGGGTGCGGGTAAGTCATTACCGTAATGAGAACCTTTGTTCGCTCGCATGGTTTAGTCATCGGCTACACGGGATTGTGAGATTAAATGATGAACAGGCAGTTTGGTTTGCTTGCTTATGACTTCTGCGAGATGTGAGCGGTGGCATCGGCATGGCTCGGCTTCCATGCAAACCAGCACGCTAGGACTTTCCTGAACCCACTCACTGAGTCGTTGAATTGCATCGTGTTCATTCTTCAGCGTCGTCTTACGATAGTCCTTAAAGAGCTCATCGTAATCGTCCTGCGATTCAAGAGACTGTCGTTTTTCCGACCGAATTCCTACTTCGGGTGAGTGCGAATAGCGAATGTCCAGGTTCTCGCAAAGCTGCTTAAGTGTTGACTTGTGAAAACCATAGCGTCGAGCAATTGGATTGCAGCGCACGTCAATCAAATGTCGTATGCCAGCTACCGACAGGCGATTCAAAAAACCATCGATGCTCAAGCCTTCATAGCCCGAGGTGTAGACGGCGAATTCGGCTTTCGACCGCCCAACAAGGCGTTTCCGCTCACCGACGGCTGTGAATTCGGGGTATCTCTTGAAGACATAATCCCGCAATGCTTCAGTAGATAATGTCGCGTAACGCTTAATGACTGAAACAATGTCCTCTGACGTCTGTCGATCGTCTAATCGCGGACTCGCCATCGATCCGAGCGTCAGGGTCTCTCCGTCGGATGCGATATAGCCCAGGGACTCGAGCTTTGCCGCCTCTTGGCGGAGTGAAAATGAAAATGGGCCGGAATGATAGGGAACGAAGTCAAAGAACGCGGGACCGCCTTGGCTTTGGGTTTCGTTTCGTAGGACAAACGCCCAGTTCGTCAATTCCATCCGCTGCACCGGTCGTCCAGCTTGCTGGATCATTGATAGCAAGTTTTTTTGTCGGTTGAACATAATTTTCCTGGTTGAATCAAACCACGTCAAATTAGCATATTAACGCCAGCAAAGGGAACCGTGATTGTCACCTTTCGTTTCGTCAACTTGCCGTCCAAGTCCGAGGTCGTGAGATCTCGAAAATAAATTTCTAGTTTCCGTGACAGGTTTTTCTGTGCAACCGTCTGTCTCTCTGGACGGACGGTCCATCACGAACGCAACACCTCGCGCGGGAACCTGAAAAATGATCGCTGCACCACCTATCGCCATCGGAACGACGCCCCAGGACTTTCAACTCATCGGCCTCGAGACCAATGCTCGCACCGCGACAAAGCGTGATCTAGGTCGTCAAATTGAACGGCAACTCGGGGACCACGTGGTTCATGCCGTTCGCCGAATTCCCGTCGTTGACATGGTTGCGGCTACGGACTTCGTTCGTCTTTCGCGATTTCAGCGAATCCTGATCACCGGGCTGCAACGACACTCGTTTGTTGCGACGTTGTTCACCGGACTGCTGCTAGTTGCCGTCCTCTATCTTCAAGCTCGAAACGCTGCCGTTTATACCGGACTGATCGGTTACCTTGCGGGATCGCTCTTTTCTGCAGCCATCTTTTTTCAGTCGATTCAAAACGCGGCGTATCGCGATGCTAAGTCTTGAGGAACGTGGAATAGGCTTCCAGCTTGTCGTCTGAGAACTGACAGGCTGGAAGCCTATCCCACTTCATACACCCTTACCCGCAGGCTAAATCCGTGTCGAACACCTTTAGAAAAACCCGCCAAACTACCACCAAGTTCGGTCGTCAGCGGGTACACTCAGCGGGCGGTTGCGGACCAGCCATTGTCGACGAAAGATTCAACGTGTGCCCAGAAAAACCTGCACCATCCCTCGTTTTTGATAGCGATCTACTCAAGGATTTTGCTAACGGCAAACTAGATCCTGAGATCGAGGAACGAGTCGTTGCGCATTTAGAAAATCGCCCTGAACTGCTTGCCAAAGTCATCGCGGTCTCGGGAGATGGGTTCACCAAACGCCTCAAGGAAGCCAAGCAACGGTAAATCGCAGCGCAATCCCGAGTCGAGCCACAGGCCAAACGACAGCAAACTCAGGCGCCGGGCACCGAGACTCACAACGAATCGGCTTCTCAACCGGTCGAGTTTCCTGGTTATGAAATCGTCAAGGAACTGGGGCGTGGTGGCATGGGCGTGGTCTACCTTGCCAAGAACGTCGAAATGGACCGGCTCGAAGTTTTGAAAGTGCTCAGCGAACGACTGCTCAATCATGCGGGCGCGGACATCGACGACGCAACGGTTAAGGTCCAGGCAACGCTCAACGGGATTCAGACAACTAAGTGGGTTGGTCAGGTTGATCAACTCAAAGGGTATCCCGTATGCGCCCCGCCCAATACTCAGTTTTTCGGAGTCTTTGCTAATTATTCGATTGTCGATATTCACAAGCTAGAAATCATAACGGGCGAAAACTCACAAGCGGCGGTTTGCGGCGATGACTGGAACCTGCCGTGGGTTGCGACGAAGAAAGAGCCGCCGCCGGGTCTTGAGTGCAATTATTCAGGGAACGGAAAGTCGTATTTCGTCAGCAAAGAACCGATGAATCGAGTCGATGCGCAAGCACTCGCGATGAAGCTCGGAGGACGGTTGCTAACCATTTCATCCCCAGAAGAGGAGCTGATTTTCAAAGATTCGAGGGTGGATATGTTTCTCGATGGATGGCACTATCAAGACAACACATGGAGGAATCATGAGAATAAGAAACTCACCTACTTCGGTAGATGGGGCCAATCGCAGCAGAACTCCATGAAAACGAGTCCATACTCTGCGTCAAGGGTACCGAAACGGGTTTGGATTTTCATGATTACTTTGTAAACGATCTTCTGCACGCCTGCATCGAGTGGAGACCAGAATCGATACAAGGGCCGACTTTAAATGGCAACGTTCGATACCAACGGTTTCTCATCAATGGTGAGAACATCGATTGCGACTCGATCCGTCTCTCGGAGAAAGGGTTCGAGAACGTAAAAAACCCTTTCGTGAAGCCTGTTTACGTTGTCAACGGAGTAACTTGGAATGCAAGTCAGCAACCATTGCTGCCAATGGAAAGTATTTCCAAAAATCTAAGCAAATTGAATTTTGCAGGTGCGACGTTTACATTCAGTTCACTCACAAACGATGGGAGCGCCACTTACAAACTTGCAGAGGATTCTGTCGAACTAGATTTTATTCATATCCCTGGAGGCGCGGCCAATTATGTTTTGTCGATCGATATACCCTATCTAGACGATGTCCCCTTCGAGGTGACAAGGAATGGATTGACTTGGATCGATCCCTGGCAAGTAAAGGTGTTCGGGTTTGGTCCGGCGGCCAATGGGTTGCCGCCTGACTTCGCAAAAGTTACTTCGAAGCAACCTTTATCTGAATCGACTTTCGAAACGATCGATTGGACTTGGTGGGATAAAGCACCACTTGAGTAGCGTGGCCATTAATCCTGCAGGTTTACCCTGCGGAAGTTTCGGCTTCTCGCTACCAATAGGTGCCTGCGCGAACTACTCGTTGCCACTGGATTTGCCAAAGGCAAATCCAGTGGCAACGAGACATTGATTAAGGCGTTTTTTGTAGGGCCAGAGCCGAACAATCCGCTGGACAAGCCAGCGGGATTTTGGCAAAGGAGCAAAGGAGGTTGAAGATTGAGTTGAAGCTGATGCCTAAGTGACTCGGCGACGCTGTAAAGATTCCAGGTGTTAACAATAAAATAGCGACCATGCAATTTGAGCGTCGAAGGCCAAATGAAGTGTAAGCTGGCCCGTACTAGAAGCTAGATTATCTTTTTGCGTTAGCTATCCCGCAAATGGGAAAGCATTTCGAACGGATCAACAATTTTGAAACCCACTTCAAGCTGTTGGAGTATCGGTATTAGTGGGCTCCCAGGCTTTTTCAAATCAAGAAGGTCTTTGTCACGTGTCACGAGAAAGTCGGCCTTCGTTGCGATGGCTAAGTTGACATACTTTTCGTCCTTAGGATCGCGATCAAGGCGAAATAAAACAGGAACATCTTTCGCAAGCACCGAGTGGATTTGAATTCGTTGGAGGAAGTCGCTAACCAAAGAAATCGTGAGCGAAGGGAATTTGCGTTGTAGACTTGGACGACTTAAGACTTCCTGAATCTCTTCCAGACATGCCTCTGAAACGACCAGTTCGAGTTCGCCAATTTCGACAAGTTCAAGAAGTGCGGCTGCGGGTCCCGAGGGTCGTGCAGCAGCTTGTAGAAAGATCATGCAGTCAAAGACGACTCGCGGCTTACGCAATTACTCATGCCCTTGTTTGGCAGTGTAGACTTCGTCACGAGCTGCTTCGAACATGCAATCAAGCTCAACGTCTTGAATTCCCGTAGAAGCTAACTCCTCACGAAATGGAGCCAAGATTTCCGCGAACGACCGGCCACCGTGAATACCCTCACGTATCAAGTCTGTCGCATAAGACTCGACCGACTGTCCTCGCAGAGCAGCTTGCTCAGCGAGAAGTAGCTCCATTCCATCGGGAATGCTTATATTCAAAACCATAGTCGCCTCCTAAAGTTCTTCCGATCAATAGACTGGTACTTACGCCACAAATTGCACTGTATCACTTTTGATCGCCAACCGCCCTCTCGTTGGAGTTTAAACTACGAACAAACCCAGTTCAATCGAATTTAGCGTTTGGTTAAGGTGCGGCGAGTGAAGATCGCGATTCATCGTTCTCAGCCGTCGACTAATCCGCTTACTTTTCGGTCTTCGTCACCGGACGCAATTCTCCAGACCTGCTCGTTAGTTCAATAACGGGTTTCGGCCCGACGTTCAGATTGGATACCTTTACGCTTCCGTCCAAGTGCCCTGCCGCCATGAGACCAGGAGTAGAGTTGAGCCGAAAACAGGAGAGCTTTGGCGTATCGATTCGCTTGTTCTGGAGTGTTCCCAGCCGATGGTCGTGAGCTCTCGAAAATAAATTTCTAGTTTCCGTGACAGGTTTTTCTGTGCAACCGCCTGTTTATTTGGACGGACGGTCCATCACGAACGCAACACCTCGCACGGGAACCTGAAAAATGATCGCTGCACCGCCTATCGCCATCGGAACGACGCCGCAGGACTTTCAACTCATCGGCCCCGAGACCAATGCTCGCACCGCGACCAAGCGAGATCGACGTCGTCACATTGAACGGCAACTCGAAGACCACGTGGTTCATGTCGCTCACCGAATTCCCGTCGTTGACATGGTTGCGGCCTCGGACTTCGTGCGTCTTTCGCGATTCCAGCGAATCCTGTTCACCGGGCTGCGACGACACTCGTTTGTTGCGACGTTGTTCACTGGACTGCTGCTCGTTGCCGTCCTCTATCTTCAAGCTCGCAATGCTGCGGTTTACACCGGGCTGATCGGGTATCTGTTGGGAACGCTCTTTTCCGCAGCCATCTTTTTCCAGTCGATTCAAAACGCTGTCCATCGCGATGCGAAGTCGTAAGGAGAGTGGGATAGGCTTCCAGCCTGTCGTCCGAGAACCGACAGGCTGGAAGCCTATCCCACTTCAGACACCCTTACCCAAAGGCTAAAGCCACGACGAACACCTTAAGAAAAACCTGCATGGCTACGACCAAGTTCAGTCGTCCGCGGGTACACTCAAAGCCAGGACATGCACCAGCCATTGCTGCCGGAAGATTCAACGTGAGCCCACAAAAACCCGTACCATCCCTCGTTTTTGATAACGCTCTGCTCAAGGACTTCGCCAACGGCAAACTAGATCCTGACATCGAGGAACGGGTCGCTGCGCACTTAGAAAATCGACCTGAGCTGCTTGCCAAAGTCATCGCGGTCTCGGGAGATGGGCTCACCAAACGCCTCAAGGAAGCCAAACAGCGCTCGATTGTAGCCCAATCCCGTGTCGACCCGCCGGCCAAGCGGCAGCAAACTCAGGCACCGGGCACCGCGACTCACAACGAATCGGCTTCTCAACCGGTCGAGTTTCCTGGTTATGAAATCGTCAAGGAACGGGGCGTGGTGGCATGGGCGTGGTTTACCTTGCCAAGAACGTCGAAATGGACCGGCTCGAAGTTTTGAAAGTGCTCAGCGAACGGCTGCTCAATCATGCTGGCGCGGAACAACGCTTCAAACAAGAGATTCGCGCCGTCTCGAAATTGAATCACCACAACATTGTGACCTCGTACAGCCTGCTGCGAACACAGTCGCAGGTCGCGTTTGCGATGGAGTATGTGCATGGCATGGACCTGTTCAAGTTCATCCCGAAAGAACAATTCTTGCCCGTTGGCTTGGCCTGTTCATTAGCACGGCAAATCGCCGCAGGCTTGCAACATGCACATGAAAAAGGCTTGGTGCATCGCGATATCAAACCATCCAACGTGATTGTCTGCGAGTTCAACGGCCAGCCGCATATCAAGATATTGGATTTTGGATTAGCCAAGGCGACCAGTGAAAAATCACGAGTCAGCTTGACCGCATTTGGCACGACGTTGGGGACTCCCGAATACATCGCGCCGGAACAAATCATCAACGTGGCCAAGGCCGATATTCTCGTTGACATCTACAGCCTTGGATGTACGCTTTATCACATGTTGACCGGCAAGCCACCTTTCGCCGGCACGCAGGGCGAAATCATGATGGCGCATTCGCAGCGCGAGGCGGCGATGGTCAATCTGATTCGGCCTGACGTCCCCATCGAACTGGCAGTGATCGTTGCCAAGCTGATGGCTAAAAGCCCAGCGAAGCGTTACCAGACGCCTTTGGAGGTAAACCGCGCCCTGACAGAGTTTACCAGTCGTGCACGAGCGACCCAAATCGACAATACGGTAACTGCAGCACTTGATCGGAGCGGCAGCGAAAGAACGTCCGACATCGTTCGTGATCTCAACAGTCCGGAACGTGATACGTCGGTGGACGGCGAACGGTCACCGACCCTCGCTGACCCAGGTTCCGACATAGCGCAGGGAACCGCGCCAGCGACAAGCATTCGCTACCGCCTTGGTACGCAATTGAGCGGCGTTTCGATCGCGGCGATCGCGGTCGCTGCTTTTCTTTGCTCTGCTGGTTTAATATCGATCGTGTTCACAATCCGAGGATCGTCCGACACAACCGGTTCGCGCCCTCGTCTAACAGACTCAAAGGACATTGAAGAAAGCAAGGCAACGGATGCAAAAGACGCGACAAATGCCATGACCGAATCTGTCGGCAAAATTGATGTTGAACCAATGTTGCCAGATAATTCCTCGGCCGCAGGTCCTTCGAGTTTGCGGGAGATTTCCGAACCGCATCGACTTTTTGCGCAGTGGGTGATTCAGGCCGGTGGCGCGGTATCGCTCACTACACGACAGTGGTGTACTCAGCTTGCTGAATTGCCGCCAGCGCCGTTCACGGTGGCCTGTGCCGATCTCGTCGATGTTACGGAAGTTCCTGAAGCAATCGATGTGATCGCTGATCAATTGAAGTTGAATTGGATTTGTTCCAAGAAAAACGCTGCCGGGCCTGCAATCGCAATCGCGAACAAGAATTTGCCCACTTTACAACGGAAAAGTTTCTACGGAGCTGTGAAGGACTCTCAACTATCTCAATTGCGCGGCTCGGAAGTTCTGCAAAGTCTCTACTTTGAAATGTCTTTTGAGCTTACGGAGGTGGGTCTGAAAGTCCTCAACTCTTTTCCAAACGTGACGAACGTTTGGTTTAACTGCTCTTCGATCAATGACGCGGGCATAGCGCAGCTCGCCGACAACCGAAAAATAGATCAATTGGTCCTTTGGTCGACCGGTATCACGGACGCAGGCCTTGTACACCTTAAGGACTTGTCACTCTTACGGGACCTGCAACTTGGCCAAAGTCGCGGAATCACCGGATCGGGTTTGCAGCATTTCAGCGGATTGTCCAAGTTGAAAAAGTTGGATTTGCAGCACACGTCTTTCGCTGACTCGGGCATGCAATTCATCGCCGGGATCCCAGCATTAGAAGTATTGGGGATTGCTCATACAAAGGTGACCGATGCTGAACTGCACCAGCTCAATACGATGACAACGCTGAATTCGCTCATACTTTGGGGGACAAAAGTAACCGATGCGGGCGTCGAAAAACTGTCTGTTTTAGGGCCGATCACTCATCTGGAATTAGCCGAGACTGCCCTTACGGATACGGGACTATTAAAACTATCCGGTCACAAGAATCTAAAACGGTTGCTAGTCCAAAAAACGAAGGTTACCGAAGACGGCGTGATTGCGTTTCGTAAAGCACTGCCAAGCTGCGTCCTTGAATCGGACTAGAACTCGACGTAACAGCGATTGTTTCAGGCCAGAGGCCAACACATCCTCTGTCAATAGATTTGCGTTGCTCAACCGTGCGAACAAAGTGAGCCGATGGCGCAAGCGGGCTATTGGTTTAATGAGCCGTACGCGCTAGCGTCGGGCCCTACGGCAGGACGCCTACCGTTGACGACCCGTGGCTAGCGGGCCGTTGATTTAGTTGTGTTTTGAATTCTAGCGTGCAAATCATAACCCGAATGCGTAAGCGAGGGATCGCAGTGATCCCTCGCTTACGCATTCGGGTTACTAAATCAACGGCCCGCTAGCGCCATCGGCTCACTAAAACGATGAAACCCACTATGAAAACAGGTCGCAAGCCACGGGCCTCGAATGCACGGTGCTGTTCCGTAGGGCCCGACGCTAGCGCGTTCGGCTCACCGATTAACCCCATGTCGACTTGCCCGACACCGTTAAACGAAAAAACTTATACCTGGGTGCTTAAAACCAAATTAATTTATTTTTTTCGAATTCGGTGACAGGTTCTTGCCCGCGACCGCCTGTCTATTTTGGAAAGTGGGCCCGTGGCTCGCAACGCGATGTTCCCCGTAATCGAGTGATTGTATCATGCTTGCTGCCAAGAAAATAAACCGACGTACCGCCAGCAGAAGCACCCGTCAGCGGTTACACTCATCGGCTGGCGGCTTGCCTGGAGCCGCGATTGCCGGGAAGAGGCACGACAGCGGAGCGTCGGGGAACACTGAGGGCAGCTTACAGGAAGCTGAGACGACAGGGGAGACTAGCGTGAACGAACAAAAACCGCCTGCGTCGCTCGTGTTCGATCACGCGCTGTTGAAAGATTTTATTAACGGCAAGCTCGACCCGGAAATCGAAGACCCTGTTGCCGCGCACGGTGTCCAGCGAAAAGACAGCGATCGGCCTGACGCAAGATGGCACGATGTTGGGCACGCCCGAATACATGTCCCCAGAGCAGATGCTCAACGCCGCCAAGGCGGACATTCGCGCCGACATCTACAGCCTGGGTTGCACGCTGTATCACATGCTTGCCGGCAAGGCACCGTTCGGCGGCACGCCAGGCGAAATCATGATGGCTCATGCGCAGACCGACGCAGTGATGGTCAATTTGGTTCGACCGCATGTCCCGATTGAATTGGCTGCCGTCATTGCCAAGATGATGGCCAAAGTTGCTGGTAGACGTTATCAAACGCCAGCGCAGGTGAGTACCGCGTTAAAACCGTTTTTAGACCATCCCGACGTCATCGCCGAATTAGGGAAAGAGTCGGTCCGCAGTTCCGCCAGCACGACTGAAGTTTCCAACCTTTACGAGCAAGACACGTCCGTTGAAATCGTAATGCCGATGGCAGCCGCCGCGCCTTCGATTCAACCGGTCTCGATACCAAATCAACTAGCCGGCCTGGTGATCGATCCGAACCACGCAAGTCCGGTTTAGCATCTTATCAAAACAGCCTTTTATACAGTCATAGATCCTAGTTTTCTCCTCAATGTCAATTCATCGACCGTGCAAACCACCTCCGTCAGTCTCTTGTAACGCCTCGCTCAATCCGGCGATAATTCGGATTGGCAGAAGTTGTTGTTTGTGTATCAACCGTTTATTGAAAAATTGGTTGCCGGGTATCCCACGCTCGCTTCGCACGCCGATGATGTCACCCAGGAAGTGATGCTCGTACTGATGCGGGAATTGCCCGTCTTTCAGCGACAACGGACGGGATCGTTCCGAACGTGGCTGCGTCAAGTGACCGTCAATCAATTGCGCATGGCGCTGCGCAGGTTGCGGCGGACTGGCGAATCGAAGAAGCAGGCCGATTCCACGTATGCACAGGTCGAACAGCTCGCCGATCCGCTCAGTCTCGTCTCGAAGCAATGGGACGAAGAACACGATCGGGTCGTGATGCGGCGGGTGTTTGATTTGGTCTAGCCAAGTGTGCAAGAACAGACTTGGCAGGCGTTTGAGCGATATGTGATTGGCGAAGAGCCGCCACAAAAAGTGGCAGATGATCTTGGGCTGTCTTTGAACTCGGTATTGCTCGCCAAGTCGCGAATCTTGAGGCGAATGCGCGAGGAAGCGAAAGGGTTGGTGGACGAATGAAGACGGATGAAAACGATAACGCTTTACCGAATTCAAGTGTTGAAATGACGCCCGAACAGATCCGACGGCACATGCTTGGTTTGACGAGTGAGTCTGAATCGGTCTTGTTTGAGCGGCAGTTGGCTTCGAGACCAGCAGTTGCGGAGGTCGCGCAGGAGGTGTTGCCGGATGCGTTTGTTTGTAAGGTAAAAAGGACTTATTTGGACAGGTCTAAGTAACATTTATTGGAGGCAACCATGAAACAAGATGAAATGATCCCTATGCCAGCCGGGACGGTGCTGTAATCCGATGAGGAGATCCAGCGCGTCATGGGCGAGCTGAAGCGTCGTCATTCCGCATCCGCTCCGGCGATGAATGAGCAAACGAGACAACCACTGGCACCGATCCGCATGGAGATGCCATTTCGTCCCGTGGTCCGTTCACCGTCAGCAAAATTGACGATTTGCGATGACGGAGAATCGACGGGCGAATTGATCCGCTTGCGAAGCGAGCGGTTCATCATTGGTAGGACCGAAGGGGACTTGCAGTTGCCTAATGATGAACAGGTATCGTCGCGCCACGTTTCCTTGACCCAACAGGTCGTTGGCAACAAGACGCGCTGGGTTGTGACCGATCTGTAAAGCCGTAACGGTTTATTCGTTCGCATCAGCAAAGCACCGCTGGTCCATTTGTCTGAAATTTTGGTGGGTTCAGGCCGCTATCGATTTGAGATTGCGCCACAAGAGGTTACTGAAACGACTGCCGACGTCCATTTAGAATTTGGAGGAGGATCGCACACTCGCGCGTTTGACAACCAGCTCCCTGCGGGCACGGCAACATTGACCGAAATTTTGAACGGTGGTACCGGACCGCGCATGCTGCTGGTCCGCGATCAGTATTGGTTTGGGAGCGATCCTAAATGCGAGATTTGCCGCGCAGCGGACCCGTTCATGCGTGACAGACATGCGAATTTGACACGCAGCAGCAAAGGCACCTGGGTTATTCAAAACCAACAGGCCGCCAATGGCGTTTGGCTGAAAATGGCGCAGATCACCGTTGAAGCCGGCAAGAAGTGTGATTTTCAGATTGGTGAGCAAAGGCTTAAATTGGCTTTTGGTGTTTAGATCGTTTTGTGAACGTAGCAGGCTTGGCTTGGGGGGTAAAAATTTGGTATTGTGGGCAAGGAGGCTTTGCGCAGATTTAATTCCATTATCTCGCCGCGAGCGGGGCTTGTCCCCGTCGGGCCACGATCACAACCAGATCACGAAGAAGCAATGACGTCGGCCACGGGCGGAGCTTGTCTCCGTCGGGCCATGATTAGAAAATGATCGTGCAGCGATGCGTAAAACGATTGATTAGCGCTCCACGCGGACAAGCCGCATGGTAGCGAGGCTCACTCCGCCAGCAACTTCTGGTTGGGATTATTGCCCGACGGGGATGAACCCCGTC
>JAYVSE010000274.1:0-28815 GCA_043775635.1 Planctomycetaceae bacterium
GCTCCTGATCTCTCCGATTGGGCAGTCGAAACACTGACTCCCGTGATCAAAGCATGGTACCCACAAATTGTGGACCGGTTGCCAAGCGACGGCTTTCACGCACCAAAGCTGGTCGCGTTGAAATTTCGCAATGATATGGGCGGTGTGCCTGCCTCCGCAGCAGGCTCGAATGTTAACTTGAACGCGCCTTGGTTTAGAACTGAACTTCAACGCGAAGCTCGAGGTGCTGTCGTTCACGAACTGGTGCATATTGTTCAACAATATGATCGAGCCTCACGCACCGCTCGTAATTCCGTTCGTACGCCCGGCTGGATTGTAGAAGGGATTGCCGACTACATTCGTTGGTACGGTTATGAACCCCAGTCCAAGGGTACTGATATTCGCAAGGGAGATATCGGCTCGGTTCAGTTCGACTCCAGCTATCGCATCACTGCGAACTTTCTTAGCTGGGTAACGCTAAATCATGACAAAGATATCGTGAAAACTTTGAATGCTGCCGCTCGCGAAGGCAAATATGACGAAAATATTTGGGTCAAACGCACCGGTAAATCCGTTGTCGAGCTCGGAGCATTGTGGAAACAATCGCTTTGAACGTTCAAGGGATCGACTTGCTATGGTCGTGATGTAACGAGCTTCCTAAAATAGCTCGATTGAACAAAATTTCGTGAACGGTGAATGGCAAGGAGCCAAATCGATGTCCCGACTTTTAAAGCTACTGAAACCACTCGTTTTTGCTACGGCGCTAGGCAGCGCGACAGTTTGCCTGGGACAACTCTCCTTACCCGCGATTTCCAATGGCCCAACATCCACGGAAGCTGGGGTTGTTAACGAAGCAACCGCGATTCTCCAGGAGTTAGCGCTCGGTACCGCGACCCAAATCCCTGAACACTTGCTCGCCTCGGCGGAAGGCGTTGTCATCGTGCCACATTATGTGCGTGGCGCTTTCGTGATCGGTATCGCCGGTGGACGTGGGGTATTGCTTGTGCGCGACGCAAATCATCAGTGGCAAGCACCCGAATTTATCACACTCGGTGGCGGCAGTATCGGTTGGCAAGTCGGTGTTCAAGCAACGGACTTGGTTCTTGTATTTCGAACACCTAAAAGTGTGAACAACATTCGTCAAGGAAAGTTGACATTGGGGGTCAACGCGTCTGCGGCGGCGGGACCAGTTGGCCGCGATGCTGGAGCCGCAACCGATGCGACAGCTCAGGCGGAGATTTTTACTTATTCCAAAACGCGAGGGCTGTTCGCAGGCGTATCACTCAATGGTGCAAGCCTGCAAGTTGATGTTCCCGCAACTCAGGTTTACTATCAAACGCTCGCAGGCGGACCAGGTGTCATTCCGCAATCTGCGATCAGTCTCGTTACTGTGTTGAACGGCTTTTCCAATACCGTCGTTCCCACGGCTGATCCCGTGGCAATTTTGCCATCGAAACTTGCGCCTTCGACACTCGCCCCATCAACACGTGCCCCATCCACAACCATTCGAGTCCCTGTCGGAGGTCTCACGCCGCTAGAAAATGCAGTCTCGGCGCTGTTATCCAGTGTTGATGCGCAGTGGCAAAGTTACCTCTCCTTGCCTGCGAGTTGGAACGGTGCGTCCGAGATTCCTGCTGACGAAGTCTATGGCACATTGGCCCGATATGAGCGTGTCGCAACCAACCCGCAGTTTGCTGCTTTAAGATCGCTACCAGCCTTTGGACAAGCATTAAAGTCGTTACAAGACATCGCAGCACAAACACCGGAGCGACCTCGTCTTCAACTGCCACCACCACCGATCATCGATGCCACCGAAGTGTCGCGTGGTCGATACTAGGCGTTGGCGAACGCACCTCACGACCGGTGATGGCCTTGGTCTTTATAACGTGGAATTGATGCCCATTGATGCCAGGGACGACAGGAAAATTTTACGACAGGAAAATTAAGAATTGCGGTTTGTTAATTTTCCTGTCGTAAAATCTTCCTGTCGTATCGAGTGGTTGATGGCCATGGTCCATATTGCCTGACTTTTTAAGGATTAAGGATCGATTCGCAAATAAGTGTCGCCTTTCGCTCCGCGAAGGAGCGTTCTTCCATTCTTTCGCGGAGCGAAAGACGACAATAAAAGATCGCACGATGCTAAATCTGATTTGCGGCGGTAACTCCGTTGCCTTTACGATACTTCCCGCCAATTTACACGAGCTGAGCTGGGTTTGGCTTACGTTATTGAGTGCGTTAGCGCTCGGCGTTTACGAAGTTGCAAAAAAGACTTCCGTTCGTGACAATCCGGTTGCCCCGGTATTGTATCTGAACGCTGCTGTGTGTGCGTTGTTTTGGTTACCCTTCGTACTCTGGTCTTGGTGGTCACCAGGAACGATTCCGTTCTCAATGCTTGTCGTGCAATCGCTCAATGCCACTGAACATTGTGCATTGTTTGCCAAGTCACTGATCGTCGGAGCCTCTTGGTCGCTGGCCTATTTCGCTGTCAAACAACTACCCATATCGATTTCTGGACCGATCCGCGCAACGAGTCCGTTTTGGACGATATTGTTTGCCACAATCGTGCTCAATGAACACCCCGCTGGCATGCAATGGATCGGGATGGGGATTGTGCTTATATCGTTCTACACATTCAGCTTGGTTGGCCGACTAGAGGGCATTCATTTTCATCGTGACAAATGGGTTGGTCTGATGATGTTAGCAACGTTGCTGGCGGCGATCAGCTCGCTGTACGACAAGCACTTGCTACAAAACATGGCCCTTGATCCTCCGACGGTTCAGGCATGGTTTTCCATCCATCTATTGATTGCCTTATTGCCAGTTCTGCTGTACTGGCGTTTTGTTGATTCTTCGAGCGTGGTGTTCCAATGGCGATGGTCGATCGCGATGATTGCGATTTCGCTCTTGGTTGCTGATTTTTTGTACTTCTCAGCAATCGCTCAAACCGGTGCGCTCATTTCGGTCATTTCGACACTCAGACGGACGTCAATCGTCGTTTCGTTCTTGGTTGGAATTATCGTGATGGGCGAGAAAAACTTTCGCCAAAAAGCAATCTGTGTCGCGGTCATGCTGTTGGGTGTCGCGCTGGTCACGCTGGGCCGACGCTGAGGCCTTGATCTTTTCTAACATGGTCAAGTACCTGGGCTGTTGAAAATTTGCTATTATAGGCAAGTATCTTTTGCGCAGATTTAATTCCATAATCTCGCCGCGAGCGGGGCTTGTCCCCGTCGGGCCACGATCACAACCAGATCGCGATGATTGAACGCTGCGCGTTGGATTCGGTGTCGTTCAGCATTCGGTCGTGGAGCGTCCGCGCTCAGCAATTCAGCCCACACGCTAACGCGTTGCGGCTTTCGGTCGCCTTAAGTTCTCGGATTTGGGCTAAGAAACTTGTCCGCAGTGCGTTTACACTGTTAGTACCGTTCGATCGATAACTGTACGGTTTTTGAAGTGGGATAGGCTTCCAGCCTGTCATTTTCAATACGACAGGCTGGAAGCCTATCCCACTCATTGATCAAGTGATCCTTAACCAGCTTGATCTACCGCTCGCCTTACGCTTCTCTTGACCTGTCCATCTCTGCCATTTACAGGAGTTTGATATGAATTTTTCGTTTCCTCTTCGGAAAACTCTGTTTTCCGCAATCGTCTTCGGGGGCACGATTGCAGGCATGTTGGCCGACCAAGGCGCGGCCTATGCGCGAGTAAAGTTGATTACTTTGCCAGTCCGGGAACGAGTCGAAATTCAACTGGATAACGCAGCGGCCACGCTGGTTGAAGAGGAGCGAGTGGTACCACTTGTCAAAGGTGAAAACCAAGTCGATTTCTCTTGGGCCAATACACAAATTGATCCCAACACGATCGTCTTTCGTGTCATTGCACCGGTTGGCGCGAAGAAGATTGATGCCAAAGTCCTATCAGTAAGCTACCCGCCAAACGAAGCCGCATTGATCTGGTCGGTCGGCAGCAGTGACTCTGGCAGTGTTCGCGTGCGGGTGAGTTACCTCCTTGGCAACCTCAACAAGAGCTTCAATTATCGGGCCGTGGCTGCAAAGGATGAGTCCAGCCTGACTCTCTCTCAATACATGCGATTGCAAAACTTTGCCAATGAGTCTTTTGGAAGCACCGGCGTTTGGGCCGGATTCGGCAAACGATTTCTCAAGCCCGTTGGTCTTAACGAGACCAAGGAAATGTTGATGGAAAAGTTTGAAAATGTGCCAATCAAAAAGACTTATACGTGTAATCCCGCTGAGTTCAACTACCTTGATCGAGCGCAAAACAAGCTTCGCGTTCCGATGCACTATGTGCTTAAAAACGATAAGGCTAACCATCTTGGCCTAGCACCGCTGCAGTACGGCAAGGTTCGCATCTTCATTGACGGCGGTGCCGACGGCGGTTCTGCATTCCTGGGCGAGGACTGGGGCAAGTTCACGCCGATGGACGATGAGATGAAACTTTATCTTGGTGTGGCTCAAGACATTGTTGTTAAGCGGACCATCGATAAGAACGAGAACAAGCGAGTCGGTGGAAATGTGTTTGATCAAGAAATCGTACTGAAATACGAAATTGAGAACTTCAAAGACACCCCTGTCACGTTAGACATCGTGGAAAATTTACGGTTTATTCGCAATGAAGTTCGTGGTGACACGGGCCGAGATGTTGAATGGGAGCTTGGCAAGCTGACGACATTTGACGGTGGCCCCGACAAAGAAAAGAGCACCTTTGATCAAGTTGTCTTCCATGTCACTCTTCCACCGCGCGACAAAGACGGCAAAGCTGACAAGCAGGAACACAAGCTAAATGTGGTCCTGAAGAACGAGTGGTAAGTGTCATGAATTTTAGAAACACAAAAAGGGAGACCACCGTCATGTCAAACTACACCCGATCATCGTTACTGATTTCACTACGACAACGCCTGCATTACAAACCCTTGCACGCACTTCTGATTACAGTTTTTGCTTTTGCATTTGGTTGTCCAGGGGCATCGCAAGCAGAGAACGTAGATCTCTCGACTGTTCCGTCTCGAAACACTGTTCAGCTCACCATCTATAATAGCGAAGACATCACGCTCGTTCGTGAAACTCGCGCCGTGACGTTCAAGAAAGGACTCAATCCGCTACAGTTTTCGTGGGCAAATACGCTCATCGATTCGACCAGCGTTGAACTGAGTTTTCTAACTCATGCTGAGAAATTGGAAGTTCTTGACACGACATTTCCACACGCCAAGCCGCAAATGCTGTACTGGAACGTCCAGAGTGATTTCGACGGCGAAGCAGAGATACAAATCACTTATTTCACCAGTGGCATCACTTGGTCCGCAGACTATCTTTGCATTGCGAACAAAATCGAAAACAAAATGTCGCTGGAGGGCTTTGTTCGAGTTTTTAACAACAGCGGTGAAGAGTATGAAAACACCCAGATACGCTTAGTCGTTGGAACGATAAACCTTGTCGAGAAGATCGCGCAGCTCGCCAATGTGCCAATTTCCACAGTAACGGCGATGGACAAAGTCGATCTTTCAAAAGCGATGAAAAACGCATTTGCAGATGCCATGCAGGCGCCAATGGGTATGGCGGGTGCGGGTGGCGCTGCACCGCACGCACCGACGCCAAAAGAGATAATCAAAGAAGGACTTAGCGAATATTTCATTTACACGATTGAAGGCACCGAAACGATTCAAAACGGATGGAGTAAGCGGATGCGGTCATTGGAAGGCCAGGAGATTCTCTTCGATATTGAGTATCGCTATCGTCCGCAAGAATATGGTGAACAACTCGTTCGACTCTATTTGTTGAAAAATGACGTCGCCAACAAGCTCGGCACGACTCCGCTTCCGGATGGCGTCGTACGAGTCTTCCGTGACAACGGTAGAGACGGTCTTACCTACCTGATCCAGCAAACAATCAAGTACGTCCCGATCGGCGATAAAATTGAATTGAACTTAGGACGCGACCCTGAAGTACTGCATGATCTCGTCAAGCTTCGAACATTTCGCTCAGACTTGATTTTGCAAATTCATGGAACCAACGAGTTTCGCAAAATTGGTGGTGACGGCGCATTCAAGGACGAGAACGCGTCTTTAGTGGGCTGGGATGATCACGAGATGTTTGCTGAGCGAATTCGAAATTACTCCGGTAAGCCAGTCAATGTGGAGATTCGTCGAACGATTCCTGGGCACGCAATCTACAAAAGTTTGCTCAATCCAAAATTGCATGATTTTCAAACCATCGAATTGAAAGCAACCGTGGTCGCTGGTGACAAAACAGAACTGCTTTCCGAAGTCGTCCACAAACAAGGCACAAGCGCGAAGCAGAACAACATCACGCTTGAAAAGGTCGAGGTAAAGCGATGAGTTCTAATGCTTTAGCCCCGCGCCTTTGTCATATTGCGCTACTTGCGATCTTGATCAACGGTGGCCAAGCGACACTGAGAGCAGAAAACATCGACCTCTCCACAGTGCCTTCGCGGTCCTCGGTTCAACTCACGATTTATAACAGTGAGGACATCACGTTGGTTCGCGAAACACGGCTGGTAACGTTCAAAAAGGGCGACAATCCACTCCAGTTTTCTTGGGCAAACACACTTATTGACCCCACAAGTGTGGAGCTAAGTTTTCTGACGAGCGTTGAAAAACTCGCCGTGATTGACACGACGTTTCCGCACGCAAAGCCGCAAATGTTGTACTGGAACGTGCACAGTGAATTCGATGGTGAAGCGAAGATTCAGATAAGCTACTTCACTAGCGGGATCTCATGGTCGGCTGATTACCTTTGCATTGCAGACAACGCCGAAGAGAAAATGAGCTTGGAGGGTTTCGTTCGGGTCTTCAACCAAAGTGGTGAGGAATACGAGAATGCTCAAGTTCGCTTGGTCGTCGGCACCATCAATCTCGTCGAGAAGATTGCTCAACTCGCTAACATTTCGCAAAACGATGTCGGAAAACTTGACGCTGAGAAGCGTAGCGAAATGAAAAGAGAGGTCACGGTCCGACTTTTCTCGTTAGCCGAAATGGATTTTAAAGATGATGATCAAGGCGAAGGCGTTGCTGAAAAGCAAATTGTCAAAGAAGGGCTTAGTGAGTATTTTATCTATGCGATCGAAGGTACTGAAACGATCAAAAATGGTTGGAGCAAACGACTGCGTTCGTTTGAAGGGACTCAAGCTATTTTTCAGATTGAATACCGCTATCGCCCGCAAGAATACGGCGATCAGTTGGTGCGGATCTATTCGCTGAAGAACGACAAGGCCAGCAAGCTTGGGACGACACCACTGCCCGATGGTATCGTTCGTGTCTTTCGAGACAACGGTCGCGAAGGGCTGACGTACCTAACCCAACAAGCGGTCAAGTACATCCCTATCGGCGACAAGATTGAGTTGAATCTTGGACCAGACCCAGAAGTCCGGTTCGAGCTTCGTAAACTAAAGGTCAGTCGCGATAACCTGTGGCTGCAAGTCAACGGTCAAAATCAATTTCGCGAGATCGGCAGCGACCTTGTGAGGATCGAGGAAAATTCGTCGCTGGTTGGGTGGGACGAACACGAAGTCTATTCGCAACGGATTCGCAACTACAGCGGCAAAGAGATCCAAGTGGAAGTTCGTCGAGCTTGGCCCGGCCACATCGTGTTTCGAAGTCTTCTCGAACCAACACTACACGATTACCAGACCGCAGAATTCCAATCTCTTGTACCCGCCGGTTCTATCGCGGACCTAGGGTTTGAAATTGTACGCCATCAGGGCCGTAACTCAAAACAAGCCAACATCACACTTGAAAGCGCAGAGATCAAACGGTGATTAACATGAATGCAATGACAAGAAATTATTTTCGCGTAGCATCGTGCGGTCTTTTATTGTCGTCTTTCGCTCCGCGAAAGAATGGAGAAGCGCGTCTTTCGCGGAGCGAAAGGCGACACTTATTTACCGCACGATGCTTAGCCACAGTTGCGGTGTTTGCGATCTATTTTTTTACGAACAGTCTAGCGTTGACTCGCGGTGAAAACGTTGACCTTTCCACCGTCCCTGAACGGAACTTCGTTCAGCTAACCATTTACAACAGCGAAGACATTACTCTGGTTCGCGAAACCCGTGCGGTGACGTTTAAGAAAGGTCTCAACCCGCTCCAGTTCTCGTGGGCCAATACACTGATTGATCCATCGAGCGTGGAATTGTCATTCCTCACAAACGACGAGAAACTTGAAGTCATTGACACGACGTTTCCGCATGCCAAGCCGCAAATGCTGTATTGGAACGTACGGAGTGAAATGGATGGCGAAGCAACGATTCAGCTCACTTACTTCACCAGTGGCATAACTTGGTCTGCGGATTACATCTGCATCGCGGACAAAGACGAGAACCAGATGAGTTTTGACGGTTTTGTCCGCGTACACAATAACAGTGGCGAGGAGTATGAGGATGCGCAAGTGCGACTGGTTGTGGGGACCATTAATCTAGTGGAGAAAATTGCTCAGCTTGCACAGGTACCGATTGGTGACGTTTCAAAACTAGAAACAGCGACGCGAGATCGTTTTCGGCATAGCGCAGCACTTGGTGCCATGGCGGTGGCGGACGAACGCGCTGATTCACCTCAAGAAGCCAAGCAGATCACCAAAGAAGGGCTAAGTGAGTACTTTATCTACCGCATCGAAGGTACGGAGACGATTAACAATGGCTGGAGCAAACGACTGCGTTCGTTTGAAGGGAAAACGGTCCCATTCGAAATTGAGTACCGCTACCGACCGCAGGAATACGGCGAGCAGTTGGTACGAATGTATCTCTTGAAGAACGACCAGGCTTCAACACTTGGCACGACTCCCCTTCCTGACGGAATTGTGCGAGTCTTTCGGGATAATGGTCGAGACGGGCTCTCATTCATGGCCCAACAGTCGGTCAAATACATTCCGATCGGCGATAAAATCGAATTAAATCTCGGGGGCGATCTGGAAGTTATCTTTGAATTGATCAAGCGTCGCTTCTTCCGCAGTGATCTCAATTTGCAAATCCATGGTACCAACGAGTTTCGCAAAGTTGGCGATGACGGCATATTCAAAGTTGAGAATGCGAACCTGGTTGGCTGGACCGACAATGAAGTATTCAGCCAACGGATTCGCAACTACAGCGGAAAGGTCATTAAGGTTGAAGTACGCCGCTCGCATTCTGGACACGTCTTATTTCGAAGCAAGCTGGAGCCGAAACTGCACGACTACCAAACCGTCGAATTCCATTCGACAGTTGCTCCTAACGAAAAGGCAGACTTGCTGTTCGAAGTTATCCGCCTCCATGGAACCAGTTCCAAGCAAAATAACGTGACGCTCCAGGATGATGACGTCAGGCTTGAGGTATTTTAGGATCGCTGACTTAGCCGACCGCAGCGATCTATCGAGTTAATGTTGCCCATTGACACGAGGGACGACAGGAAAATTTTACGACAGGAAAATTAAGAATTGCGGTTTGTTAATTTTCCTGTCGTCAAATTTTCCTGTCGTATCGAGTGGTTGGTGGCCATGGTCCTCGGTGTCACCCAGCGCCCCGGAAGCGAACGCGAGAATTAAGCCATCCCCAGACAAACTGCACAACGGCTCACCTTGTGGTGGATTCTTGAACAGCCCCTCCCGTTTTTTCGAGGGGCCGGATGCTTGAGACCGATCAGCACGGTGGGACTCCCGGAATTCACCGTTGCGGCTGCGTTGACAGTGCAATTGAAATCTGGCTGTAGCGTGTTAGATTCAGCTTCACCGATCGCGTGAGTTTCCATCATGTGCGTTCATGGCTTTCGATACCAATGAAACGCCGCAAGTCACGCAAGGGCTATATCATTTCAGCGAGCGTAGGAAACCATGTCAAACGATTCAAAGCCATTCGAGTTCAATCCATACGCCCCGACAACCTATGCCGCTGATGAGCCGGTCGTGCTGGACGACGTGGAGCAATTCCGAAAGCATTACTTAAACCATGAGGCTTCCGTACAATCGATCGGTGTGCTCTACATACTCGGTTCAATACTATTGGTTCCGCTGGGTGTCCTCATCGCAACAGGTGTTTTGCCCAATGGCAATCAAGCTGGCGATCAAAAAGCAATCCTGGCAGCCATCGGCGGATTTTACGTATGCCTAGGTCTATTCCAAGGTTTTGTCGGCTATGGACTACGCAAGTTAAGAGGCTGGACAAGAATTGCTGCTAGTATATTGAGCGCGTTCGGACTGATCGGGTTTCCAATCGGCACGCTAATCTCCGGATATTTCCTTTATCTACTTCTTAGTGAAAAGGGACGAGTTGTTTTCTCAGAACCGTATAAACAGGTGATTGCGCAAACACCGCACATCAAGTACAAGACATCGATTGTGGTTTGGATCTTCCTTGGATTGTTAGTCACATTGATCGCGATCGGGGTGATTGCCGCCTTTGTTCGTATGAAGTAAAGCAAAAAGCGGCTTGAACGATACGAGGACTTGCTTGTTACGGTTGTTCAGGAGCCAACGCGGCTGGTTGAGCGGTAACTGTTGCTGTCGGAGTTGCGTCTGCGTCAAGGTCCCCCAGGGCGTATTGAATCCCAGCAAGCATGTGCTTCAAGATGGCTGGCTTCTGGAACGTGTCTTCGCGGTGTCCAAAATTTGTATAAAACACACGACCGTCGCCAGCTTCTCGAATCCACGACACGGGAACTTCACGTGGGCCATCGTTGATCTGCTTCAGGACTTCGTTCTTGGACATATCTAAGCTGACGAGCACCCGAAGGACTTGAGGTCCTTGAAAAGTCGCGGGATCGTACTGGTAGATTTCGTCGCTATGCCAGAAGCCCTTGCCTTCAAACGCGACATTCAAAACGTGTGCGGGATCGTCGACCTTGAACGCCCAAGTGCCACCGGCATTCCAAGGATGGCCCGCGAACTGTCCGCCAACTAGCGCGCGGCAATCGGGGTGCCTGCCGAAATTATCACTCGCCGCGTGAATACCGATCAGTCCCTTGCCGCTGGCAACAAAGTCAAGGAAGGCGTTTAGTTGCGCGGGTTCGGGAAATACCATCCCGGTGGTGCTATTCAAAAGAATGCCATCGTACTTTGCCAAATTCTCAGTGGTGAACGCAGCGTAGGTATCCGCAAGATCTGCAGTGAACGCACCCGTCTTTTTTCCCATCTCCTGGATCGCTAAGTTCGCATACGGAATCGATCCATGGATAAACCCTTCACAACGGTAGAAAACAAGAATTCGCCGCTCGGATTTTGGGCTTGCCGGAGCGGCCGTAGGAATTGCAGATAGTATTTTTTGCTGTTGTTCGTCGGAAAGCGGCTTGAAGCTTTCGGCCTTCTTCTTCTGCCATGGATCACTATCTTCTTGGGCCAGGGAAGTGAATGGGACGAGAACGGCGAGAGCAATGAGGTAGGCGAATTTCTTCATCGTTTAGATCCGGTGAGGTGGGGCTGATACAATTCCTAGCGACGCAAGCTAACCAAACAGAACGTGTTACTTAATTGGACAGCGCCATGTGTGTGAGCAGCAAGGCGCTAGCCGCCGCTATCGCATCGTTTTAATGAGCCGATGGCGCTAGCCACGGGCCGTCAACGGTAAGCGTCCTGCCGTAGGGCCCGACACTAGCGCGTACGGCTCACTAAATCAACAGCCAGCTAGCTAGCGCCTTGCCGCTCACGAATGCAAAAAGCAGGGCAAAAAACAATGTTTCATTCGCTAGTTAACGCTGTCCAGACAACCGCTAATTGTAATTGCAGTTCAGGTCACCGGGGGCTTTGATTTTTTGATTCACTCAGAAAAGATGATGTTGCCACGTTGCTGTGAAGGTGTCTATAAGAGCGTTTGTAAAAACAGGCCTGGATTCGCGAGTGATTGAAGGCGGTCTGTTTTAGCAAACGACGTCAAACGGAGGTAATGTCGATGGCTGAGTTTCTGAATCTTGATTATTTGAAGTCCGCAAAGCTCGTTTCGGAGCCATACGAGTACGTGATTGTGCCGAAGTTTGTGCAACAAGCGGCGTTAACAGCGATCGCGCCCGATTATCCAAAAATCGAACAAGGCGGCAGTTTTCCGCGACAATCTTTGACGTACGGCCAAACCTTTGAACGGTTCTGCCAAGAACTTGAAAGCGAAGAGCTTCGTGCGGCATTCGAAGAAAAGTTTGGAATCGATTTGACCGACCGTCCGACGACACTAACCGTTCGTGGACGGTGCCGGATGAAGGATGGCAAAGTCCACACGGACAGCCGCAGCAAATTGGTTACCGTACTCGTTTATCTCAACGATACTTGGGATGCAGGCGGCGGTCGTCTGCGATTGTTACGCAGTAACGATATCGAAGATGTGATCGAAGAGGCACCGCCAGAGTTGGGAACGATGGTCGCATTTATCAATCGCGAGAACGCCTGGCATGGGCACTTGCCGTTCGATGGTGAGCGACGCGTGCTTCAACTGAACTGGGTTGTCAGTGATGCGGCAGCTAAGCGGAGTGAGCGACGGCACGGTTGGTCCGCATGGATCAAGAACTTGCTGCCAAAACGAGCGGCATAATCCCAACGCTGGGTTGAGAAGTTTCACGATGCAGAATTCAGTGGCGAGCGTCTACATTTGCCCCCGGACGTAGAAGCCGATGACGGCTCCGATAAGCAAACATAGAGGCACAACGATCGCGATCGTGATGGCAATCGACATCGCGACGGACGATTTGCTGGATGCGGCTTGATCACTGCCTGAGAACGGGACCGGCGGCGGGCCTGCGATGGAACCAAGTGAATGTTCGGAACGCTGGTCATCTTGGCCAAGGCTTGCGTTTTCCAATGGAATCGCGATCAATTCGGCGGGCGGCGGTGCGGGAGTCCAAGGACTACGAACCAGGCTGCTTGCAACCGGTTGAAATCCATCGTCACACCACGCCAGAAAACGCTCGGCTACCTCTTGAGCGGACCCGATTCGCCTGGAAGGTTCCTTTTCCATCATATCGGCAATCAAGTCAACAAACTCTTCGGGAAGGTCTGGCACAAATTTACGAGGATGCCACGGCGTTTCTTCGAGATGACGGCGGCATTTGCTTCGTGCGTCACCTCCCGGATACGGGACCTTTCCTGTGACGGCATAATAGGTCGTACAACCTAACGAATAAATATCGCTGGCCGGGCCGATCGCAAGCGGTGTAGATATTTGTTCCGGAGAAAGATAGTCCGCAGTTCCGACGATTTTTCCGGCGCGCGGATCATCGGCGAGGCCCATTGACCAAGCGGCCAGCCCAACATCGGAAACTTTGGCGTGACCGTCAGGCGTCACCAATACATTGCCTGGCTTAACGTCCCGATGAATCAATCCTTGTTCATGAGCGTAATACAGTCCTAGTGCGGCCTGACGAAGTACCATCGCCGCTTGGTCTACCGGGAGTGGACCACGCGACCGTACCAATCGTCGCAGATCGGTGCCCGGTACAAACTCGGTAACTAAGTAGTGCACATTACCATCGTGACCTGCGTCATAGGCGCGAACAAGGTAAGGACAGTCGAGCCCAGCCTGCAATCGAATCTCTCGCTGAAAGCTTTCGCGCGACTCTGGCGTCGACTTTTCCATCGGCAAGACTTTGACAGCGGATTCGCGTCCCATGACGGTATGCACCGCTTTGAAAACTTGCCCGTGGCCACCTTGACCGATCCAGCCCGTGATTAAATAGGGTCCAAGCGTTAGCTTGCCGCGGCCAGCTCGCAATTGCTGGGCTTGATATGCCGTGAGCAGGCCCAGTCCGACAAAATGTAACGCCAACTTTGCCGGTTCGTCACCAACGGTTTCGACAGCCTGTTTCCACTGTTTAGACGTGATCAAGCCACTTCGTAAGGCTGCGTCATGAAACTGCTTTGTCAATGGTTGGTCGGACATCGTGGCATTTAAGATTTAAGATTTAAGATTTAAGATTTAAGATTTGAGATTTGAGATTTGAGATTTGAGATTTGATATTTGATATTTGATATTTAAAATTCCAGCTTGACTTCGACACGAACCACTTCGTGACCGTTCAAAGGGCATTCGATCGAGTCGCCGGCATGATCAAGCGGTTGGCCCGCTGAGCTGAGTTGCGATTCGCTTTCGCTTATCTCTGTGTTATCCGACGTCGCCAACGACGATTTTGCAACTGATTCTCGGCTTGCGCTGACTACGTTACGACAAAATCGGACCTTCGCTTTGCGTGCTTCGCTCCGAGTCGCGATCACAAGAAACGAGATCACCAGCGGATTCGTTGAGTCCGTTTGTAAATCGCACAAGATGACATCGGGAGTTGAGCAATGAACGAGCCAGCCGGATGCGGGCAGCGTTGACGTTGTGGTATTCGTTGGCGGATTGAAAGCAATCACCGCTGGCGGTGCGATCAGACTTCGCAAGGCATCGAGCGGTGAGGGAACGTCAAAGCCGATTGCGAATCGCAATGGTCGTAACGGTTCATCGCGGACCAGCAGTAGCGAGTCAATGTAGCGGTCGCCGCGCTTTCGGTGGGACGGACGACCATCGCTGAACAGCAATGTTTGCCGCGACGTTTCGTCAACCAGCAATCCCGCAGGAGAGTCATAGCGTTTGGATTCGGCGCGGTGCAACTTGTCTCTCAAAGGAGTCAGAATCGTCGCCGCTTCGGATGCGATCGCGCTGCGGAACGCAAAGTAAGATTTCCAAGGGTCATCACCCAGCAGCGTTGAGCCGGTCGGCTTCAGGTCGACTTCAACCCACAGCCAACGGGACCCACGTTCGAGCGAATATTGAATGGTAAAATCAGCGATTGCCTGGTTTGATCCATTCGCCAGGATACCATCCGTTTTAATGATGCCGCAAGCCTCGTCGGAATGGATCACTCGCGTGGACCGGGCAATCATCGTTGTCGTTCGATCGTCGCTGAGTGAGTTCTCATCGACATGGACAAGGCGAAGAGAATATCGGTTGCCTCGACCGCTGCCGCTGTAGACACCTTTGATCCCACCGTTTGCAGGTGAGATTTCCGCTTGCATGAATTCATTGACGAGCAACGATTCGTTCGCGATTCGCCGTCGCCCAGAAAACCATCGTTTCCGGGGTGGCGAGCTTGTTGGATGAAGCGTAACGAACCCATGTGCGGGAACATCGACAGTGACATCGAATTTCCCATCGACGTTCGTCGATAAGCCAAAAACGAATTCGTTCACTACGGGAGGCGAGTCCATACGAAGCGCAACACGTGTTGCTGTGGAATGCGGGTTAATGATTAAACAGCCTTGGCCGGGGTCCGAAGACTTCGCCGGCGACGCTTTGAGTCGTGTACAAAAGTCGATTGCAGCAGCGTTCATTTCGTTAGAAATTGCGTCGCCAAGCGATGGTGGAGTATTTTGCGGCGTGTTGGGGTTGACCAAATTCGCGAGCGTAACCATCGCTTGTGTGGCTTCTGCGCCAATCAATCCGCGAAACATCGATGCCGCGTTCGTCAGCGGCGCTGGAGTACGACTTCGTACTGACTCGCCCAGCCATTGGCTGGCTCCATCGTCAGCATGGCCACGAAAATGGTGGTAAGGTCGTTGGCCGTCACGAAAGAATTCATCGATCTTCCAGAATCGACCGAGGGCCAATCCCCAGGATGCGGCGCGGCGGAGGTCGCGATAGGCATCGCATTCGGCGCCTGGCCAATGAGCGAACAGTGCAGCGGCAATTTCACCACTATCGATCGCCTTGCCAAGACCGACCGAAAGCGCCAGAAACGCATCGCTGCGTGACCCATCGATCGGTTTAGAAACGAGCACATCCATCGAACCGGCGGAACTGTTCCAAATCAGCTTTGATTCGCTGCACCAGCCTTCACCGGAAGCGAAGTCGATCGGAATAGCACCGATGTAATGCTGTTTCGCAATCGCTGTCCCAAGGTCACTGGGGGTCGGCCCCGCAGAACGAGCAAAGACCTCACAGCGCTGACCAAGCCAGAGATCGGTTTCGGCCTTGGCATTGGCGATCACCTTGCGCGTGCTGGCTGCGGTTTGGTGGTGAATCCAATGTTGCTTGCTGATTCCGCCGCCAGCCACACCGACGATTTCGGTATCGATCAAGTCGCGGAGGGTTTTGGCAGCGGGTTCATCGGATTGACGAAAGGCCATCGCGATGTCGCAATCCGCGAGAAAGTTGACGGCAGGTTCATGGGGGCGAACCGCTTGGTCGAGCGATTGGCGAAGAGACATGCCCATGGTGGAAGGAGCGAGCAGGGTCAAATCGATGAGGTGCGGATCGGTCGAAAAATAGTGGTCGCGTTCCTCGGCCAAAGCGTCAAACGCTTCGTGAAGTGCGGCGACGGTTGCTGGTCCGTTGCCAGCCATCAGCATGCGGGCAGCCTCAACGACGCGGGAGGCGAAGAAAATCTCGTCAATATTGCTGGTGTATCGAAGCCGACGGGTCATCAACTGGACCTGGAGCCAGCCGTATCCAAGAGCATAAAAATCGGCGGCAGTAACGATGCGGGAGTCGTCCTGGACCTCCCAAGGCTTGTGCAGGTCGATCGTTGGCACCGCGATTTCGCACTGTTTTAAGAACTCTTCGCGGTTGTCGCCACGGAAAATTCGGCAATTCGTTGCTGCTTCACAAGCTCCGAAAAAACCGCTGGGAAGTTTTTTTGTGGATACCGATGGCAGGAATAGCCATTGGTTCGCCAGAGGCTCGGGGATTGAATCGGCCCGAATCCAGCGTGGCATTCGTCCGGCGGCAGCGACCAGCAGCGGGTGCCAGGGTGCCGTCCACGCGGCCAGCAGCGAGCGGGCCTCGGCATCTTCCAGGTGCGTCGGAAAATCTTCCAGCGTATTGCAGGGAATAAGCGTGATGCACGGAGGTATGGACTGTTGGATAGACTGGGGGAAGGAAGGTGTCGAACCTGTGTTTTCTGGCGATAAATGCGTCATGGTAGGATAATAATTTGACGAATCGGCTTTCGTTGCGATAAACTGGTTACATACGGCGAAAGCCGTGATGTGGTGTAATGAGGGCTGGACCGGCAGCCAATTGAACTCAGTTTACTCACGAAACTTATCAGGCTTTGGCATTGCGGTCACGGTGCAAGGAACAATGGCAGTACCCGATTCCAACTTCACTGTTGGCAAACATTTGGCGCAGAAGCTCAAATTTAATCCGTTTTTGCGGACAATAACCACCATTATCCATTAGGCTCTGCACGGTCAGCGCTCAATGAATTTAGAAAACTTTTCGGATCGAGACGGACATGGCAAAAGGCAAAGGCGTTTGGGGAATTGAGATTGGCCAGTCGGCCCTGAAGGCGCTTCGTTGCCACGTATCGGGCGACGAAATTGTTGCGGATGCGTTTGACTACATTGAATATCCCAAAATTCTCAGCCAACCAGAAGCGAACGCGGAGGAACTGATCGCTGAGGCCATTGAGAAATTCTTGGAGAGAAACGACTCCAGCGCCTTCAAAGTGTGCCTCAGTGTTCCTGGCCAAAGCGGTTTGGCGAAGTTTTTTAAGCCGCCGCCAGTCGAAATGAAGAAAGTGGCTGATATCGTGCGGTATGAGGCGCGGCAACAAATCCCATTTGACCTCAATGACGTTGTCTGGGATTACCAGATGATGCCGGGCAGTACCATTGAGGAAGGTTATGCGCTGGAGAGCGAAGTCGGTCTGTTCGCCATGAAACGCGAGATGGTTTATCGCCAGCTTGAACCGTTGGATGCGGCCGGGGTCGAAGTGGACGTGGTCCAATTGGCACCCATCGCGATCTATAACATGCTTGCCTACGACCGCATGCATGAACGGCTCGAAAACGATATTTTCGACGTCGATAACCCGCCTTCGTCCAGTGTTTTGTTGTCGATTGGTACGGATTCGTCAGACTTGATCGTCACCAATGGATTTCGTATTTGGCAGCGCAGCATGCCGATTGGCGGCAACCACTTCACGAGGCAGTTGACCAAAGACCTGAAACTGACGTTTTCCAAGGCCGAGCATCTCAAACGCAATGCGCGAGAAGCGGTTGACCCCAAGTTAATTTTCCAGACGATGCGTCCGGTCTTCAATGATTTGGTGACCGAGGTACAGCGATCAATTGGGTTTTTTAGAAGTCTCAATCGCATAGCTGATGTCAACGAACTTCTGGTCACTGGCAATACCGTCAAGATGCCAGGTCTTGCCGCGTATTTGGGAAAAAATCTTGGTCTGGATGTTCATGTTCTGGATCGTTTCAATCGCCTGACCGGCGACGATGTGCTGACGATACCCACGTTTCGCGATAACGCACCGACGTTTGCGGTTTGTTATGGGCTGTGTTTACAAGGCCTGGGTCAGAGCCAGATTCATGCGTCGTTAGTACCGCGCGAAATCGTCGTGAAGCGAGTCATTCGGGCCAAAAAACCATGGGCGGTCGCGACCTGTGCGACGTTGATGGTCGGTATGGTGGGGAATTACGCTTTTACCGAAAAGAACTGGGAGAAGACGCACCCAGATTTATGGAATAAAGCCAAAGCGGCTGTCGCTGATATGTCAAAATTCAGTTCCGCACAGTTCAGCGAAGACGACACGCGGACAAGCAAGTTGAATTATTTGACAACGCTAGGAACTGAAGTTTCAAGTAATGCAGAACGCAGAATCTTGTGGCTTGAGATTATAAAAGCCGTGAATTCGACGATCCCGAGAACTGTTTACAAAGATGGAAAACTACCAAGTCCTAAAGTTGTCCCGTTTGTCGATCGAGAAGATCTTCATATTATCTCGTTTGAGACCAAGAAGTACGATGACTTGGCGACTTGGTTTGTGGGTGACGTCCCCAGGCGTTGGAAAGAGGAATACCGCAATTGGGCGCTTGTGATGGGAGAAAAAGTACCTGAGACGATCGCGACCGACACAGGACCTAAGGGGCCAGGCTGGGTAATCGAACTAAAGGGGTTCCATTATTACAACAGTACTCAGCGGCTTGGTAAGGAAGGCAGTAGCCACGTTCGCAAAACCCTCATCACAAATTTAATGCAAAAGCCGATCCAATTGCCTGATTCGGAGGGCAAAATGGTCACTTTCACACCCCAGGAGTTGGGTCTGCAATATCCATTCATGCTGAATGATCGTAAGCCACAGATGGTTCAGATTCCCAATCCAGACTACGATCCTGAGGCGATTGCGGAGGCGATGGCGAAGGCAGGGGCCGACCAAAAAACCAAGACGGGGCAATTGCCAAACGCCGCTGGTGTTGGGGGGGCTGGGGCGGTTGGGGGGGCTGGGGCGGTTGGGGCTGGGGGTTTCAAAATAGAGCCCGCCGTCATTTCCGTTCGGCGACACGACTTTATCGTTCAGGTCGTCTGGGTAGAAACGCCGCTGAGTGTGAGAATGAAAGCTCAAGCAGAGAAAGAAGCCGCCAAAAAGGCTAATGAAACGGCGGCTCCGAGTGATCCCAATGCGGTTGCAGCAGGTTGAGTTTGAAGTTTCCGTTGTCCGGTTGGTTGCTGGTTACGTTCCCCTTGTCGTCGTTGCTGAATGAATTCAAATCGACGCGCTGTTGATCATAAAAGATTCGAATCATGGATAAGTTAAAAGCACAGCTTGCTCCGGTTTTAAACCAGTGGTTTTGGATAGCCTCGGCTTTGGTAATTCTCGGATCTGTCGCGATCTGGTGGATGGCGAGCGGTACGCTGACCACGGAGTTCGAGGCCGCAAAAAGCAAGATCACTGCGGATGCGGGAGCGATCACAAGCGTCAGCGGGAAGCTTAATGAGCATCCCAACCCGAAGACTCACGCCGAGATGGACATACTGATCAAGGGCCGCGAACAAGAAGTGCTCGCAGCATGGACCAGCATCTACAAACGTCAACAAAGTATCCTTGTTTGGCCGCGTGCGGAATTGAAGGATGACTTTGTTCGTGAGTTTGAGGACCTGACGCCAATCGAGCTGAAGGTTGCATTTCCAACACCTGATGATGTCGAAAAACAAACGTCGTTTTTGGTGCGTTATCGTGATTACATCGGTTCGGTTTTGCCCCCCATTGCGGCGATTGCCAAGACGAAATGGACGGCTGAGTTTGATAAAGTGTCAATTGGAATGGAGGCCGTTGGCACAGCGGATGGTATGCCGATGACGGGCTTTCCCGGTGCCAACGTGATCATTGATGAAGGGCCATTGGTGGTTTGGCCAATGAATAGCCAAGAAAAGCTGCTATCTGACTTGTTTCCCTGGCGCGGGGGGCAACCGTCGACGCTCGAAGTGCTGTACTCTCAGGAAAATCTTTGGATTCTGCGGCAACTAATGCAAATCGTTGCGTCGGTTAATGGGGATGTTGCGCAGCGTTTTCAGGCAAAAATCCATGAGATCAACGCTGTGGCGATCGGTAGGTCCGTAAAAAACACAGCAGGCCTTCTGTCGAAACCAGAGGTCGATGGGACTAACGTGATGATGAGCGCGACTGACTATACTACGATGACCGAGTCCGGTGCCATGCCAAGTACGATGATGGGAGCAACCGTCGCTAAAGTTGATCCAGGCGACAATCGCTATGTGGATACAGCCGGGAAACCAGTCACTGCTTCGGCGCTTCGAGCAGCGTTGTCCAGTTACTCGCCAACCGATGCGTTCATGGCAGTCGCCAAACGCATTCCGGTGATGATGAGTTTGAAAATGAATCAGAAAGCGGTGCCTGAACTGCTGGCCACTTGCGGTAGTGCTCAGTTGATGGTTGAGGTAAAACAGGTTCGGATACTCCCTACTGGAGCATCTGGCGAAACCGCCGTTAGTGGCAGTGGCGGTTACGGCGGCGGCGGAACGGAAATGGCGGGAATGGGTTCTGTAGCACCAATAAATCAGTTCCCGTTGGACATGGATGTGGAAATCTATGGCATCATTTACGTTTACAATCCACCCCAGGCAGAGAAACTTGGTGTCGAAAAAATAACCGGAGACACGGTTATCGACGGCACGGCAATGATTGACGGTCGCAAGGTGGAAGAGCCGGTGGCGGTTGTACCGGAAGCCGTCACGACTCCGGAAGCATTGCCGCCACCTGCCGCAACGACGGATACAGTCGCACCGGTTGAAAACAACCCCATTCCGCCTGTCGAACCTGCTGCACCTGAGGAAGTACCTCCAGCCGCGGGTGCTCATTGGAATCGTAAAGAATTAACTGTCCGGAAGATGGTAGTTTAGAGTAGAGCAATTGTCCCCAATTGCTCGGAAACAATTGGGACAATGGTTCTACTCTTTGCCGCTTGATGTTGACCCAACCAATTACCAAGGGAACACGATCATGAATGCTGAAGCCATCCAAGAGTTTCTGTTTCGCCATGTCGAGAAATTCGTCTTTGGAGCGCTGACGATTTTGGCGTTGTTCTTGATTTATCAAGGCGTTCAAAAGCCAGACATTGGGACTACTCAGCAACCTGAAAAGATGGAGCAGAGTGCAAAACAGGTGAAGACTTCGATCGAAGATGACCACTGGGCCGCGATTAAGGAACCTCGCTTGCCAACGTTTAATATCGTCGACCGAACGAAAGAGTCAACCAAACCCGTCGATCCGAAAAAAAAGTACGACGATCTCACCCCCTGGGACCCTGATCGATCGGAAAACGGAAGTCTTAAGCGCACTGACCCCAAGCTTCCAGAACCGATCGATGTGCAAGTGCGAGGTGTACTGGCATCCCTGGCGATGAAGTCTGCCGGTGACTATCCCATCGGGCTACTCGAACGCGCCGATGCCGTCAAAAAAGATGAAAAGAAACTACAGCCGAAGAAAAAAGATCCGCCACGCGCTCGAGCGGGGGGGGCTATGGCGATGGACGAAGCTTCGATGGCGGAATACATGTCGCAATCCATGAATTCGTCTAATTCATCGATGGCTTCGCCAATGGCTGGATTAGGAGCAGCAGGGCCGGGGACTCCAAGGCGATCCATCAGCGCGAAGCTAAATTTGGGATATGTTCCCGTCGTGGGGCCTAAGCCAAATGTCGCACCAGCCGTTGGTTGGTTCATCGCTGGCGTGGCATTGATGCCGCAAAAGGAAATCTTCGCGGCGTTTGAAAAAGCTTTTTCGGAAGCGGAAGGCTACAACCTTAATCGCGATCAACCATACTATCTCGGTTTTCAACTTCAGCGAGCTGACGTTACGGCCAAATCGGTTGATCAATTGGTAGTGGATGACTGGAAGCCACGTGGGACTTCGCGGTATTACCAACAATTGTTACTGAAGCGTTGGTCGGGAATGGCCAAGGAAATTGTTGCCCCGAAATATCGTGACCCTGAATTGACCGCCGCCATTCCGCCAGTGCTGCTTGATCACTACGCCTGGTTCGCAACTCACCCCAGGATTCCTGTGGGTGACGAACTGTTACCAGGGGCGACTGCCATTATTGCCGAACCAGAACTGCCTGTTGGCCCGATCATTCCAGACGCTGGCGACGATACATTCAACCAGAAAGGTCGCACCGGTGCGAATCCCATGTCTGGCATGGATATGAATCAATTTGGAAATTTCAATAATATTCCGAAGGTCGACCAGCCCGAATTCAAGTTGATTCGATTTTATGATTTCCACGACTTCAGTGGTGGTGATACAGGATCACCGCAGCCTGGCAGAAAGTACGTTTACCGAATTCGAATCGCTGTCGAAGACCCAAATTTCCCTGTTAACGTTGCCTATCAACCGCGCACCAGTACGATGTCAGCGGAGGTTTTTAGGCGTGTTGAAAAGTTGATTGCGCAGTCAGTTGAAGTGGCAAAAACGAATCCTCAAAAGCCACGCAATTCGAGTTTGTGGAGTGATTATAGCGCCGCCAGCCCTCCGGTTTCGCTGCCAGGATTATATGAGACATTTGTTGGTCCCGTTGATCCAGGTACGACCAAGGTGTTTCAAGTCGGTTCGGAAAGCATTGAATTTAACAGTAAGCCACCAAAAGCCAAAGTTGTTGTCGCCCAATGGAATCCAACCTACGGTGTTCGCTTACCAGTATTCCTGGATGCAGTAAGAGGCCAAATCATCAATAAAGTTGGGACCATTGATGTACCCGATCCCATTGCCATGGAAGTCAAGAAGCTACCCGACGCAACCGTGAACACTGGAAACGTTGTGCTCGATATGTCCGGAGGTAAACTTCTAAACATCTCGCCGGCCGAAAATCAGACAGAGCCGGGTGTGGTGCTAATGTTTGACCCTAGTGGCGGTCTTGAAGTTGTCGATGAGATTGAAACACAACACAACTTCCGACTTTATTCCTATGCTGACGAACGCGAAGCACCGTAATCAATCGTCTCCTTTGATTTGATCGGATGGCGCTCCGCATGCCTTTCGAACCATGCGAGCGAATTGGGCTGATTGTCGAATGACCGCTTGGTGGTCCGCTGCGTATGGCGTGGACTTATCGAGAATGGGAAGCATTTTGTTAACGGTGCGGCGCGAGCCGCCCGGTGTTTTGCGTAGTTTATCGAACTGGTACCAGACGGCTCGCGCCGTTCCGCTACTTAAGTCCGCACCATTTGGGGTCTCTGTGCTGGAGGTGATGACCGTGCATATAGGTTCACCGACGTCCACGATAGTGTGGTTGTCTGGGATATCGCACAAGTAAGATGCTGTGTCGTCGCTTGTGGATTCACCTACGCGAAGGCAAATCGATTCAAGCTTGGAATTTATGGTTGTCTGATGTTTCGCGTAGATGATTCGTTTACAGAACGATGACGCTTCCGTAATGCTGTGTTGGTCTTGAAATTTCTGGTTTAAGCAATCATCAACCATCTCCTGATTCTGGTAAGCTTGGTAGGCGGTTATGTGCCAGTTGAGAAGCGATAGTCGCGACTGGTTTGAGCCGGTGTTCAAGCCAATCAACTCCATCGACGCGCTATAGCGAGGATTGATCTCTAACAAAACCAGCGACTTGTCTAATTGCAAGATTAAATCGAGATTAAACAGTCCAACGAATTGAAACGCCTTGGCGCACGCCTCCCCTAGTTTTTGGAGTGTCGCGACCACTTGCTCCGTAAGCTTTAACGGCCCAAAAGAGCCGCCATAAAGGAACGGATGCGCGGCGCTAGACCGATAGGTTAGCCCACCAAAAGCACCAAGGAAATTTACCGCAAATTTTTTGGGGCCTGTGGGCAGGCAAAGAAAATTCGCACCAACGGGAAGTCCTTTGACTTTTCTTTGCAGAAACTGACCCTGCGTGAGTGGAGTTGAATCAGTGGCAAAGCGAATATCGACACCGCCCGCATGAGCCTCCGGCTTCACGATCCACCGGTCTGATTTCATTGCTGAGGTGACGTGAGGTTGAAAGACGGTTTCAACAATCCCTCCAACCAGTTGCCTAGTTTCGGGAAACATTGCCCCATTTTCCTCCGCGATTGCCCCCAGCAGGCTCGGCGAATTGATCCGTTTTAGAGTCTCAGGTGCAGGGTAGGCCATGAGCCTGGAGTTCAGAAAACCCTGTATCTCGATAGTCAATTCGCTTGCAATTGGCCAGCTAAATCCACCTACCGGCACAACGGGGATTGAGGGTAACTCAGCCAGTTTTGTCATCCAGGTGTGATCTGGGGTATACCTGAGCCACTGTTCGCATCGTGGAATCAGGTCGCGGTCGCCAAACCGATCGACAGCAATCACTTGATAACCGGCACGCTGGGCGTCAGCGGCCGCAGCACGAACAGACCCGCCGACAAGCACGACGGATCGCGGATAGTTGTTCGTTTCAGGGGTAAGTAATGGTGCGGGGCGGGTATAGGGTGGTTGCATCGATACTCAGCTCTGTTTAATCTTGCGGCGTTCGAAAAATCCCACGAGAATTCAACCCCAGCTAACAGGTATTCGCATTATGCAGTTTTACATCGGTGAAGCACTCACAGGCGACGGCAATGAAGTCGCCCACATCGACTTGATGATCGGCAGCAAGGATAGCCCGGTCGGCAATGCATTTGCAAACGCATTGACCAACCAAAGCGAAGGCCACACCAACCTATTGGCAGTGCTGGAGCCGAATTTGGCCGTCAAGCCTGCTACCGTCATGATCACTAAGGTCACGATGAAGGGCATCAAGCAAGTTTTGCAAATGTTCGGACCAGCGCAAGCTGCGGTTGCAAAGGCAGTCGCCGACAGCGTCAGTGCCGGCGTCATTCCTCAAGACCAAGCTGAAAATTTGCTAATCGTTTGCGGTGTCTTCATTCACCCTGCGGCCGAGGATGATGAAAAGATTTACAATTACAATTATCAGGCGACCAAAGACGCCATTTCCAACGCGATGAAGGGCAAGCCGACCGTTGGCGAAATGTTGGCTAAAAAAGACACAGCAGCGCACCCGTTCAAGGGTTTTTAATTTTTAATTTAGCCTTGCTGATTAACGTAACGGAGAAGGCAGGCCGCTGGCCTGCCTTCTTCTTTTTGAACATTTCGGAAACAAAGGATGATTGTGGTCGCGAAAATACTACTGCAGCTCGACACTGATTCGATGCCAAGTACGTTCGATGCCGTTGTTGCGATCGATTCAGGCGTTGATCAACTTCTCCGACATGGAGGTGTAACACCTGACAACGTGACAGCACTAGTACACGGTGCCATGTTCACACGAGGAGGTGATGCACTGCGGCACACCGCCATTTTTGTTGGAGGTAGTGACGTCGGTGTTGCGGAGCTTGTGTCAATAAAAGTTGCAGGTTGCTTTTTCGGACCTGTTCGCGTTTCGATCCTTCAAGACGCCAGCGGATGCAATACAACGGCCGCCGCCGCAGTCCTTTGCGGTGCCAAACATGTCGATTATCGCGATTCAACCGTCTGCGTGCTGGGCGGTACGGGACCGGTTGGAAAGCGAGTTGCAGAGATGATCGCCATTGAAGGCGGTCGAGTCAGACTCGTGTCGCGATCTCTGGACCGAGGCCACGCTGCCGCGACCGCGATCCGGACGCGAGTCGCCAATGCGATCATTGATCCGATGGCGGCAACGAATGAATATGAAACCGCAGCATGCATCAAAGATTGTCAAATCGTAGTCGCTTGTGGTGCTGCGGGTGTGCAGTTGATCAATCAATCAACTCTTGCCGAAGCTACATCGATTCGGGTGGCCATTGATCTTAATGCGGTGCCGCCTGCGGGTATCGCAACCATCGGTGCGATGGACAAAGCGAAAGACTTGTCAGGCGTGATCTGTTATGGCGCCTTGGGCGTGGGTGGTTTAAAAATGAAAATCCACCGCGCCGCAATTCAGGCCTTGTTCGCGCGGAACGATCTTGTGCTTGACGCCGCCGAAGTGCTTGCGATTGGCAAGTCAATTTCGCAATGACACAACCCTTGCATCCACCGATGCGCAGGCTTGACCTTGCACTTGACGATCCAGCTTCAAATCTTGCCCTTGACGAAGCGTTGTTATCAAACGCGGAACTGATTGGCGGCGAAGTCATTCGATTTTGGCGTTTTTCGCGCTCCGTTGTGATCCTGGGACGTGGATCAAAGATTCGCGATGAAGTAGACGTTGATTTTTGTAAGTTACATTCGATTCCAATCTTACGCCGTTGCAGTGGCGGGGCTGCGATTGTGGCGGGGCCAGGGTGCTGCCTGTACAGCGTTGTGCTAGACCTTAGGGTGCGACCTGAGCTACGGAATGTTGACCATGCCCACCAGTTCGTCATGGGGCATCTTGCGGACGCTACAAAAATTCAACGCCCAGAAATTCGCTTGCAGGGCATTTGCGACCTGACTCACGACGCCAAGAAATTTTCTGGCAATAGCCTCCGCGTTGCTAAGGACCATTTGCTTTATCACGGCACCATTCTCCAACAGATGGACTTGTCCCTGATATCGAACTGTTTGCGGACTCCGCCCAGGCAACCAGATTATCGTGCGGGAAGAAGCCATGGCGACTTTCTTGCGACGATTGATTTGGATGCGACTTTTTTGTGTGATTGCCTCGCCAATCGACTGCATGCAACCGAACCGATGCTCAGCCTGCCGCCCGAGGAAATGCGGGTATTGAACCAGAACAAATATGCATCCCACGAATGGATTTGGCGGCACTAAGGACCGAATCCCGCAGGCTTGCCCTGCGGATCGTTGGGTTTTTCGCTAATGATCCATTCTCAATCACCGCCGCACCCGACGAACGCACGCTCGATTGCCTTCGGCAATCGAGCGTGCGTTCGTCGGGGAGACATAGTGAAGCTATTCAGGGTAGGCAGAAACCGAATCATCCGCAGGGCAAGCCTGCGGGATTTGAAGTCACTACACACCTTTACAGCCCTGGGCTGGAAGCCTATCCCACGAATTGATCGAGCGATCATAATCAATAGTCGCGAAACAAAATCCGCTTTTAGCGGAACGCGAGTGTCGTGTTCGCTGAGCGAACAAAGGCTATGATTGATACAAGCTCATCCGAGGAATTCGATGATACCAACACTTTGCAAAAGCCCCATGTCTGATTCGATTGATTATGCATCGCTAAAAGAACGGCTTGAAACCCACGGGCAGTCACATGTGCTTCAATTCTGGGATGAACTCAACACCGGGCAACGAAATCGCCTAGCTGCTCAAATTCACAGCATTAATTTGGAGTTATTATCCAAGCTTGTTGCAGGCGAAGACGAAAAACAGGACTTTGCCGCCATGGCGAGTCGTGCAACCGCGCCTCCGGCAGTCAAATCCGATGGAACGGGAGCGACTTGGACAACCGCCGAGGCCAAAGAACAGGGCGACCTAGCGCTAGCATCAGGACGGGTCGCTGCCGTGATTGTCGCTGGCGGGCAAGGAACTCGGCTCGGGTTTGATCAACCCAAAGGCATGTTTCCAATCGGCCCGGTCTCTAAACGCACTTTGTTCGAAATATTTGCGGACCGACTGCGTGCCATTGCAAAGCGATATGGCGTTCACGTTCCACTGTACCTAATGACTAGCCCTGCCACGCATGATGAAACCGTTGCTTATTGGTCAAGGAATGATTTCATGGGTTTGCGAAGTAACGATGTTTACATTTTTTGCCAGGGCACGATGCCCGCAGTGGACGCGTCGTCAGGCAAGCTGTTGCTGGAAGAAAAGGAGTGCTTGGCGCTCAGTCCTGACGGACATGGTGGCACCATTGCTGCGCTCGCAAGGGCCGGCTGTTTCACCGATGCGGCCTCGCGCGGGGTTGATTTGTTTTCTTACGTACAAGTCGACAACCCGCTGGTGTCGTTGTGTGACGCGAACTTGCTAGGGCATCACTTGATGAGCGGCAGCGAAATGACAACGCAGGTTGTACGAAAGCGATTCGCAACGGAAAAAGTCGGCAATGTCGTCGTGATCGATGGACGAGTTCAAATCATCGAATACAGCGACTTGCCGGACGAAGCCGCTCAAAAGTGTACTGACTCGGGTGATTTGCTACTTTGGGCAGGCAATATCGCAGTACATGTCCTTGATCGCAGCTTCTTGGAGCGTGCGGCGAACTGGCGCGACGTTTTGCCGTTTCACCGCGCTTTAAAAAATGTGCCGTTTATTGATAATCACGGCAATCGTGTTCAGCCCGAGAAACTTAACGCCATCAAGTACGAACGTTTCATCTTTGACTTGCTGCCACATGCCGAGAACGCTTTCGTTGTCGAGGCTTTAGCAAGCGAAGCGTTTGCTCCTGTGAAAAACGCAAACGGTTCTGCGACCGACACACCGGACCACGCGATGCAAGGCATCAGCGACTTGCATCGTGGCTGGCTGAACGCCGCTGGCGTGCACGTTCCATCGGACATCCGCGTCGAGATCAATCCGCTGTTCGCCATCGATGCCCAGGAGCTAAAGTCAAAGTGCCAGCCAGGCGAGAAGATTACAGCCGATCGCTACTTCGCAACCTAGTGGTCCGAGAACTAATTGATATCGCTTGAAAGAATCGTTAAACCGCGTGCCCAACGGGCCGCGAGCCTCGCGCGGGGCGTTGCCCACGCGGTTTA
>JAYVSE010000275.1:0-15267 GCA_043775635.1 Planctomycetaceae bacterium
CACCAAGGCGGCCGCCGGGCACAGTTTTGGGGCCGAGCCAAGGTGATGAGTCAGCAGACGATGACGTGTTTCACCGTCAATGTGAAGCGAATCGCGAAGCTCTTGAAGGGAGAGGTGCGTGTATCGGGAATCGCGATGGGTTAAGAACCCCTAAAATGAGTCCGTTTATAGGCGATTGGAGTACAAAAGGTGAATAAAGAGGGCAATGCTATCATTGCGGCATCAGAAAGCGTGGTGCTACTAACTTGAATCCAAAAAAATGGTGCCCAATCGCCAGTAGACAACGTCTAGCCTTTGCTAGTATTTCAACAGTCCCTGGAGTACCGGGGGAGAAGGGAGCCTATTTTTCTTAAGCTTGCGACATTCCGATAAGCCGTCTGGCGTAGGCCTGCGGGCCGACGGGATGGTCGCGTTTTTGTTCTTGATGATTGAACGCTGCGCGTTGGATTCGGTGGCGTTCGGCATTCGGTCGTGGAGCGTCCGCGCTCAGCAATTCAGCCCGCACGCTTACGCGTTGCGGCTTACCGTAAGGATCGAAATTAGCCTTATGTCACGTCACGTTGTCATTATTGGTGCTGGGGTTATCGGTCTATCGTGTGCGCACTACGCGCTGAAACGTGGCTGGCAGGTTACAGTAGTCGAACGCAAGTCAGAAGTTCGCGATGGCTGCTCGTTTGGCAATGCCGGAATGATTGTGCCAAGCCACTTCACGCCACTCGCTGCACCGGGAATGGTTGCGTTAGGGCTGCGCTGGATGTGGAACCCAGAGTCGCCGTTTTACATCAAGCCTCGTTTTGATATCGACTTGTTTAAATGGGCGTTTCAGTTTTGGCGTTCGTCTACGAAAACCCATGTTGAGCGATCAGCCCCATTGATCCGCGACCTCAGCCTTCATAGCCGACAATGCTTCGTCGATCTCGCTTCGCAAGGCATGGACTTCGGCTTGCAGCAAAATGGATTGCTGATGTTATGCCGAACACAGCAGGGACTAGAAGAAGAAGCGCACGCGGCCGAGCGAGCACATTCGCTTGGACTACCCGCAGACGTGCTAGACCCGAAGGCCCTTCAATTGCTGGATCCTAGTGTCACGATGAGTGTCGTTGGTGGCGTTTTTTATTCTCAGGACTGTCACCTTTCGCCACAACGTTATGTAGCTGCGTTGCAATCCTCGATTCGCGATCATGGCGGGCAGTTTCAATGGAACTCTTCGATCAATGGATGGCGAAATGAATCGGGTCGCATCGTCGCGGTACAAACGGATGCTGGCGATATTGAAGCTGATGAATTCCTGCTCTGCACCGGTTCGTGGTCACCGGAAACGGTGAAAACGCTCGGCATAAGACTACCAACACAAGCTGGCAAAGGTTACAGCGTGACGCTAGATAAGCCGCGCCAATTACCGTCCATCTGCGCAATATTCACCGAAGCTCGCGTTGCGGTTACGCCAATGAACGGGCAGCTTCGATTTGGCGGAACCATGGAATTGGCCGGTCTTGATGAAACGATCACACAGCGACGTGTACGAGGAATCATTCGTGCGATTCCCGACTACTATCCTGAATTCAAAACGGATGATTTTGAAGCAATCGTACCGTGGCACGGCCTGCGTCCATGCTCGCCCGACGGACTTCCGTATATCGGGCGAACGAACCGCTGGAAGAACCTAACGATTGCAACCGGGCATGCGATGATGGGCCTGAGTCTTGCACCGATCACAGGTAAAGTTGTTTCTCAAATCCTTTGTGGCGACCAACCGGATATCGCTTCCGATCTGCTTTCACCAGATCGGTTTGGCTAATTAATCGCTGATCGAATTCCGAAAAAATAAAAATCAAAAAAATCTCATGCTAAAGAAACCTCATCATCGCTCCCGGCATTTTGCCAGTGACAATTATGCTGGCATCTGCCCAGAAGCGATGAATGCCATTATCGAAGCGAACGTTGATCATGCGTCTGCATATGGAAACGATGCATGGACGAGCAAGGCTGCGGACTTGATCCGCGAAACGTTTGAAACCGATTGTGAAGTCTTCTTCGTGTTTAATGGAACCGCTGCCAATTCACTTGTGCTGGCATCGCTTTGCCAATCGTATCACAGCATCCTTTGTCATGAACTGGCGCACATTGAAACCGACGAATGCGGTGCACCGGAGTTCTTTTCCAACGGCACGAAGCTTTTGCAAGTACGCGGAGATAATGGAAAGATCGATCTCAAGGCGTTGGAACAGACTGCAACCAAGCGAACGGATGTCCATTTTCCGAAACCGCGAATTGTCAGCATAACGCAAGCGACCGAAGTCGGTACGGTCTATGAAGTCGATGAAGTCCGAGCGATCAGCGCGATCGCCAAGGCCTATGGACTTCACGTTCATATGGATGGTGCCCGCTTTGCAAACGCGGTTGCATCGCTTTCCATTGCGCCCAGCGAAATTACTTGGAAAGCCGGTGTTGAGGCCCTTTGCTTTGGTGGCACAAAGAACGGAACTCACGTTGGCGATGCGGTCGTTTTTTTCAAGCGCGAACTGGCTTACGAATTCGAATATCGCTGCAAACAAGCAGGGCAACTGTGTTCCAAGATGCGGTTCATGTCGGCACCATGGGTCGGAATGCTGCGGGACGGTGCTTGGTTGAGATATGCAAGCCATGCAAACGCGATGGCGAAACTTTTGGAAAGTTTGCTCCAAAACATTCCTGGAGTTCGCAAACTTTATCCGTCGCAGGCCAACTCTGTCTTTGTGGAACTTGCGCCGCCGGTCATTGATGCACTTCGCGCCGCGGGCTGGCAATTTTATACATTCATCGGTACTGGCGGGTGCCGGTTAATGTGCGCTTGGGACACAAAGGCCGAAGATGTCCAGCAGTTAGCGGATGACATCAGGCTGCACACGATGGCCATTGAACCATCATGAATGACGGGGCGCATCTGCAAACGCAACTTGCAAACAATCGACACACTGCAGATGCGTGGAAACGGTACACCTGGCATCGACAGCGACTCGCAGACTTGATCGCCGCCGCATCGATCGGAAAACCTGTACCCACTGTTTGCATCTTGGGGGCTGGAAACCTAAACGACATCGATCTCACACAACTCTTGCAACGGTTTCATCGCGTTGTTCTCGTCGATATTGATCGTGAGGCGGTCGTGCTCGGAGTGGAACGTCAATCGTGTGCCAGCGACCAAATCGAGATCGTCGCCCCGTGGGATATCACGGGGCGGCTATTTGGACAACAGCATAACGAAAACGCTTGCCCCCTGAGCATTCCAGGCGGTCCTTTTGACATCGTGCTTTCAGCCGGGCTATTGAGCCAATTGTTTCAGTCAATCGTTACCAATGGGGCGGTCACTCATCAAAAACTTGAATTCCTGTTGCGAGTCCGTAGGCAGCACCTTCAGTTGTTACTGCAGTCCGTTAAGTCGGATGGGACAGCAATATTTGTTACCGATGTTGTGTCGTCCGTTACCGTCCATGGATTAGAACATGTTCCTGAGTCCTCGTTAGGCAATCTGCTCGAGCAACTGCTTGGAGAAAGGAATTTTTTTATTGGTACTCATCCGCGGACCATTGAGCGTGAGATCGATCAATTGGCAGTCGAGCATCAACTTTCCATTAAGACAACGGTTCATCCACCTTGGTTGTGGCAAATTGGTCCCGATAAGCGCCATTTGATGTGGGGCATGACGATTCAGAAATAACCCATTGCTAATGAGATTTCTCCTGTACAATCTTGTACAATAGCAAGCTTGCCTTCGAGTAGGGGGCAACATTTTTTGACCAAAGCTGCTGGCGAGGGTGCGACGATGATTTCGTTTTTGGGTCGCAATGCAAATCTATGTGATGGACTGTCACGTCGTGAATGGCTGCGTGTTGGCGGACTGAGCGCGTTTGGATTGAACCTCTTGCAGTTGCAAGAGACCCAGGCGGTTCAGCCCGTTCAAACTGGTATCCATTCAAGGGCCTCGTTTGGAAAAGCCAAACGTTGCATTGTGTTGTTTCTGCTCGGCGGGCCACCTCAACATGAGACGTGGGACCCAAAACCCGATGCTCCCAGTGAAATCCGTGGTGAGTTTGGTGCGATTTCGACGGCCACGGCCGGGTATCACGTTGGCGAACTCATGCCACTTACCGCTCGCCTGACTGATCGCATTGCCGTGCTGCGAGCCATGGCGACTGATGATAATGCTCATTCATCCAGCGGCTATTGGATGCTAACGGGTCGTCAACATTCACCCAAAGGCCAAGAAAACGCCTTGCCCGGCGCTCCCAATAATTGGCCATCGTTACCCGCTGTCGTTCGGCATCTCAAAGGTGATACAACGAGTCTGCCAGGGGCCATACGATTACCCGAGGAGATCTGGAATACGGGACACATCGTGTGGCCAGGTCAAGACGCAGGTTGGCTTGGCGATCATGCGGATCCTTGGTTACTGACTTGCGATCCGAACCAAGCGGACGTTCGCCTACCTGATATTAGCCTGCCGCTTGAAATCTCACCGGAAAGATTCTCGCAGCGAAATGCGCTGCGCTCGCTCATGAATAACCAATTTCTGGCAAGTCCTCATTCACGTCTACAACGGTGGTCCAACTGGCAATCCAAAGCCATCAATTTGTTACAAGCTGGCGAAACCCAAGCGGCATTTGCCTTAGATAAAGAGTCACAGGCGTCCCGCGATCGCTACGGTCGCAATCGTTTCGGTCAAAGTGTACTGCTCGCCCGACGACTCGTCGAATCGGGCGTTTCGCTGGTTCAGGTGAATTGGACTCGATGGGAAGACGACGACAACGTTGCTCCAGCTTGGGACACACATGCCAAAAATGGCGAACGACTAAAAAAATCCCTCATGCCTCCGATGGATCAGGCCTATTCAGCGCTCCTTGAGGACTTGGAGCAACGCGGGATGCTCGAGGATACCTTAGTCGTTTGGATGGGAGAATTTGGCAGATCACCCAAGATCAATGCTGCCGGAGGGCGTGACCATTGGGGGCACGTTTTTTCCGTCGCTTTAGCTGGTGGTGGCGTGCGTGGCGGCGTCGTGTACGGTCAATCGGATCTACAGGGTGGCTATCCCCTTGAAGGCCGCGTCGAACCACAGGACTTAGCAGCCACCGTCTATCATTGCTTGGGATTTCCAACAGAAACCATGTTGCATGATCCGTTCGGTCGGCCGTTGGCGATTTCCACGGGCCAACCGATTCAAGCCATCCTTTCCTGACACAAAGAAGGCAAAGAGCCATGAATCGCGAATATAGATAGGTAACCATCGATCGTACGTTTTTAGCTACGGTTTCGCGAGCCACGTGCGGACCAGCGATGCGTCAACAGTATTCCAGATCCGCATTTCGCCGTCGAACGCACCACTGGCGAGCAAGCCATTACTGGCTTCACCAGTAACGCCAAGTTGGTAGCTTGCGGAAAGGACCCAATCCTTGTGCCCCTTATACTCTTGTGAAACAGTGTTGTTACCTAAATCGATCCGAAGCAATCGCGTGTCAGAACAAGGTACGTATAGATGGTTTCCGGTGCGGATCAATTTATAGCCTTCTCCACCAACAGGAATTTCGGCGACTTTCTTTGCACCTTCAATATCCCAGCGATGGACTTTGTGATCGGCACCCACCGATGCGACTTGCTTGCCGTCAAGTAAGATTGAGACACCACGAACAGCGGCTTGGTGGCCCATATAGCTGGAAATCAATTCACCAGTTCCACCGTCATATACCTTTGCGGATTTATCACGACTGGAAGAAGCAAGACGAGTTCCATCGTCTGCCCAAGAAACGGATGTCACCCAATCCGCGTGGCTGGCGATCGTTCTGATTTCTTTGAGCGTTTCCATGTTGATGATGCGAATGCAACTATCTGCTGAAGCGACAGCAAGTTCATTGGTCCCAGGTCGATACGCTAAGTCCAATACGACATCATTGGTTCTCGCGACAACGCCCTTTATCTCGCCGGATTGGAAATCAAATAATCGTACTTCACCGTTTCGACCTGGTTCACCACAACCGACGGCAAGTGTTTGTCCGTCCGCGGAGAATGCTAAGTCGAAGACACGTTGTCCCACGTTCTTGATACGTCGCACTAGCTTGGCATCCTCTGCATTCCAGATCACCAGTTCGTGATAACCGCCAGTGACGATTAGTTTTCCATCGGGCGAAAAGGTCGTGGCGGTAATCGGTATCGCCTGATTATAAACTTCGGACGGTGCCGCGTATTGGACAGGAGGAATAACGAGAATCAGCGATTGACTTGCATTGTCGCCATCAAATTTGCCACCGCTTGTGATCCACTGCTTAACCAACTCGATTTGTTCTGGCAAGAGCGATTCGCTTTCGGCTGGCATCCGCTCCGACACGTCCTGGCAGGTAATGCGGCGCAGCAGCTCGCTCACCTGATCAGCCGAAGTTGCGATCGGAGTTGCACCGGAGTCACCGGCCTTACGGAGTTCTTCGTAGCTGTCGACGCGATAGCCCCCCTCGGCTTTCTTCGCGCTGTGGCAAGCCATACAATTGTCGAGCAAGATAGGAGCAATGTCACTGCGAAAGCTGACGGTGCCGTCGCCTGAGGCTGGATTGCCTACTAATAGGTAACAAGCGAGCCAGACAGTGATGATGTATTTCATGGAGATCATTTAGTGCTGGAAGAGAAACTCATCGGTGTTAAACAACGCCCAACAAACATCCTCGACTCCCATAATTGGATCCGGATTCTTGCTGCAGTGTTCGAGCGCTGCTTTCAACTCAATATCAGACGGCGGACGACAAATGGCTGCCAAGTAAACTTCACGAACCACGTCCTCGATCGACTTCCCTGACGCCAAGGATTTGCGAAATCGATTGTTGGCATCGCGAAGTTTTTCATGAATCATTGGTCCGTTGAATAGCTCGATTGCCATGCCCAAATTGGAATCGTCTGCTCGCTCACAGGCGCAGACAGTGCTCCGCTCGGGTTGACCAAAGACTTTCAAAAAATCAACTTTGACAACATCGGGTGCGGGTAGCTGCGTCGCCAACGTTCCTGCCGGAAGGCTGCCAAAACTTTGCTGAAGAGCGAGTGTGCGGTTGATGGCGTCAAGTAATTGCTCAGCGCCCAACAATCGCGGTTCTTGATGTGAGAAGTACCTCGTGTCCTCTTGATTGAATGAACTCGTCTTATAGCTCGCTTGATAAGTTCGGCTATTCAAGATGACTTGCAACAAGTGTTTACGGTCATATCCACTCTCAACGAAATCTTTGGCAAGAGCGTCTAATAACGCTGCATTCGATGGCGGATTCGAGTCTCGAAAATCGTCAATCGGATCGACAATTCCACGTGCGAAGAGTTGACTCCAAATGCGATTGGCTTCGATCCGTGCAAAGTAGGGATTGTCAGGATTGACCAACCAATCCGCGAATGCAGTACGCCGGTCGGCGTCGCTTGTTGATTCGACCGTTCCAGCTTGAGGCAACCAGGGGGACATAATTTGGCCAGTTCTAGGTTGCGTTACGTCGCCAGAAAAACTGGTATAAACGAACATCTCGCCTGGTCGCTCAGTCTTCCGCCGTTGCACGCGATTGAAGAACGCACCGAGTCCATAGTAATTGTCCTGAGTCCAGCGCTCGAATGGATGGTTGTGACATTTAGCACATTGCAGTCTGGCACCTAAAAAGACTTGGGAGATCGTTTCAACGCATTCGTTCATGTCGGTCGACGTACGATAAAAATTGGCAGGCGGATTCGCTAATGTGCTGCCTGAGCCGGTGAGCAATTCTCTGGCAAACTTATCATAGGGCATGTTGGTTTTTAGTGACTCTTCGACCCAGCGATGGTATTTGTAAACTCCTTCGTCACCGACCAACTTGCTTGTCATTCTCAGTAGATCGCCCCACTTGAGCGCCCAAAACTTTGCGTATTCATCTCGCTGAAGGAGAGCATCGATCAATCGTTTTCGTTTGTCTTCGCCAGTGTCCGCTAAGAACGCGACTGTTTCATCGACAGTCGGTAAGATGCCCAAAACGTCCAAGCTTACCCGCCGTTGGAACTCATCGTCATTGCATGTTTCGGCGGGCAAATACTGCAGTTGCTGCAGCTTGGCATTCACCAGTGTGTCGACATAGTTCGTAGGCGTAGGAGAGGCCCACTGGAAGCCATCCAAGTCCTCGATGAACATCAAGGGTACCGATTCAATATGCTCCAGAAGACGAACCAAGATCGCAACTTCACCCCGCTTAATTGGAGTCACGTATCCATGCACGTCTACAGTGGCGACTGCGGTGTCCGAGGTTTCGTAGGCGACAAGCGGGGTCACGTCACGATGACGGCCGTCGGCGAAATGGGCTGTTACAACAAGCTGCTGTCCACCATCCTTGACAGCCAAGATCTGCTTTTGTTTCGGATAGACCTCAAGCTTCGTGACCCTGGGTGTTCCAACCGGATCAGCGACCGCACCCCCGGCGATCCAGTCTCGCAGGATGCTATAAGCCGGATCGCTCTTGAGCAATCGCTTTCCCCCGCCGTGAGAGACTTTCATTAACGGTTTAAGCAACAGTAGGCTTTGCTCGGGATCGATCGTATTCACACGACGTCCGAAGTCTTCACGAATGAGCGTCAGTTGATCTAACTTCATATCAAACGCTCGCAACGAAAGTCGGAAACCACCTTTGCCACTGGGTGCACCATGGCACGCGCCCGAATTGCAACCTTGCTTAGAAAGTGCGACCAGCGCTTCGGATTCAAATTCAACTTTTCTCGCCGTTGTCCGATTGGAAACGTGTACTGGAATGACTTGACGACTGCTGCCAACTTCGACAACGATTTCGGATTCTCCGTCGGCGATTGGATAAACCACTCCATCTCGAACTTGAGCCACTTGCGGGTTGGCCGATGTGATTCGTGCGTGGTGAGTCCAGTCGCGTGTCGAAGCTTGTCCGCCGGTGCCTGTCACGACGAGTTGTTGCCGGCTGAGGGAATCGGCAAGAACGATGTCGCTTGGATAGACCACTAACGACGTGGGACTGTCGACAAGCGGAGGCAATTTAAGGATCGAATTGACCGTGAAATCCTGGCCCGAAAATTTGCTCGCTGCGCGAAGCGTTAGTTCGTGTACGGCGTTTTGCACCGTGTCGCCAGAGACCAGCAACTCGAATTCAGCTTGCGTTTGATCTGCCGCAATAGAAAGCGATTCGGGACCTGTGATTCCTGATGGCAAACCTGCTAACGCAAAGGTCACTGGTTGTGGATCGTTTCCCGCGCGGGTCAATTTCACTTGAGTACGAACTCGACCACCGCGTACGAACGGTTCGGAAAACGCTAGAGAGGCTTGAATGGGATCGATCCATTGGATAGGCAAGTTGTAGGCTTCGATGCGACCGTGTCCATTGAAGTCGCCGAAAATGAGTAATGGTAACTGCGCGGGTTCGCCTTCGGCTTGGTCGTTGCGGCTCAGCGTTAAGGTATAGGAATCGTTTTCCGCTTTTGAACTGACACTCCAACCTGCCGGCAAAGGACTAGGCAGTACTTCAACGACCGCTTTGAACTCGGATTGAATTCTCTTGAGCGTCAGGACCGCAGTGTGCGAACGAACTTGACGAGCAAACTGCACAGACGTGGCAGGCTCCATTGCAAACGTCGGGGCTGTCGTTGCGGTAGCAGCGAGTGCGATGGCACCATTGATTTGCGTCGCCGGAGCAAGAACAAAGGGTTCCTTCACACGTCGAACGGCGTGAGAGTTAACGAGGCAGCTCGTCTCCGGTGCGTTGACGGATTTTGCAACAAGTTGTTGCACAGCAAAGCTGAGTGGATTCCAGTTTGCCTCCGTTGCAAGATAGATTTTCGCCGTGTCTACTTTCACTGGAATGCGAGGATTCAGAATGCGTACGCCAATTTCTGGGTTTGACATGACGACGTCGATTTCACCATCGTAACCAAACCTAGAGATTTGCAGGTCGATTGCGCAAGCACCTTGCCCAGGTTCAAGCATGAATTCTTCGCGAGTGTTCGCATCGGCTTTGAGAGCGACCGTAAACGTTCCGGCTGGCGCGATGTCGATCCAGTAGCTGAATTCATCACCGCCGCGTTTCAATAGATCGGTAACCTCCAAGCGATAGTCTCCATCGTCGGGAAGTGTCATATCAAAAGACCATTCATCGGTGTCGTTAACAGGGGTCTCAGCGATCTTAGCTCCAGCCGAATTGAATAGCTGCATTTGTAGCAACGTTGCGCAGCCGAGGCTTCGGGTTTTCGCAGCGAGGCGGATGACAAGCCCCTTCGAGCCACGAATGGAATAGTTGTCGACTTCGTGAGGATGATCCAAGCGACCGTTGATACCAATCGGCAACGTTAGGCTGCCAGTGGTCGCAGACTCATGGACTTGTGGATTGCGACTACATAAAAGCGGTAGCCATGTTGAGGATTGGCCTGCTTCGAATTTCGCGCTAATATAGGTAGTGCCTTGAGTGTCTGCGGGAATGTCGATTTCGCGTGGTACGACAAGTTTTCCGTCGGGGCCACTGAAGCCAATCAGCGACTTTTCACCGATGCGAACCGAAAGTGGAAAACACTGGTTGGCGACCGGGAAATCCCCAATCCGCAATTGATAGACTGAGCCAGCCGCTATGTTTCGGTTATCGTGAATCTCCAGTAGGTAGTCGCCGTCGACTTTGAATTGGTAACTGAATCGGCAATCTGGACCTACCGAATTATCATCTGCCGTCAGAAGTGTCTCTCCAGCCGTGTTCAACAATCGAACGACCGGGTCCATGGCTGAGCGAAGTTGCTGCGTGTGGACTTCGATGGCAACTCGCTCACCTGCAGTCACGTGGATTCGATAAAAATCACTCGCTGACGCATCGCAAATACCTTCGACAGTCGATCTCGTTGAGATTTGTTGGGCCGTTTCGATCGAGTGATTGGCACCGGTGTCAGTGGCGGCATTCAAATCATCTACAAAGAGCGTGTGTTGCTTGATCACGCCCGTCGAAGTCGTTAACCAGAGACTTAGCGGTCCAAACGGCGTATTATCGGGCAAGGCGACAGCGATGATCGCTTGAGTGGGCTCAACCTTTTCGACTTGCCAATGGATGGGTCGAGTGCCGGATGTCATCCGCAGTGAATCATTTAAGTCCGTGCCCTGAATCGTTAACTGAATCGTTGTTCCTGGCTTACAGGTTCGAGGCTGAACAGAATTGATTGTCTGTGCTGTACTGTGAAGCGATAACGATACCCACAAGAGGCTTGCTAAATAAATAGCGATCGATTGACTTCGCAAAAGATTCAATAGGTTGCATCGAAGTGTGTCGGCCAGTTTGCGAATGATGTTATATGAGCAGTTCATGCAAAACTCTTCCGCTTGCGATTTGGTGTGGTCGGTTTTCACGATCTGGTAAAGTAGTTTGCGTCGGTAAACCCATGGCATGTAGGATCGTGGTGGCAAAATCTTGGGGCGTGACGGGATCGGACGCAGGATAGGCTGCATGTTTATCGCTAGCACCATAAACCATACCTTGACGAATCCCGCCACCCGCTAAGACTCCGCTATAACAGAAAGGCCAATGCTCACGCCCCGCATTATTACTGGTGATTTGTGGTTTGCGGCCGAACTCGCCGACCCAAGCAACAATGGTCTCGTCAAGCAAACCGCGTTCTTCGAGATCCCCGAGCAAGGCAGTGAGTGCCAAGTCGGCGGGTGGGATCAATTCGTTCTTCAGGCGATTGAAGTTGTTCCCGTGCGTGTCCCAGAAATTCTTTCCGTCGTTGTGCCAATTGACCGAGACCAAGGGAACACCATGCTCGACAAGTCGCCGAGCCATCAGAACGCACTGGCCATGAACGTTTCGACCATAACGTTCACGGGTCGCATCGCTTTCTAGCGAAAGATCAAACGCCTTACACACACTTTCAGATCCGATCATCTCCATCGCTCGCGATTGATGATTCTCGTAGGAACCAGCTCCGAGCGATCCATGCAACGACGCGCGTTGTGCTTCGAGCAACTTTAATAATGCGAATCGCGATTCCAAACGGTCGAGTCCAATCTCCGCAGGCAATGATAAACCCTGAGGACGCCAGTCGGGGGCATTGAGATCACCGCTCAACAGCATCCCATCATATCGCGAACCCAACCATCCACCGTGTTGTCCGGGAGCTTCACCGCCAGGTGCTGCAGGATGAAATGCTTTCCAAGGCATCGCAACAAACGAGGGGAGAGCGCTTGTGCTAGGTCTTAGCTTGGATACTAATGCACCCAAGTGTGGTGAATCCTTCGCACTTGGCGGATCGTCATCGCTTTTGAGAACCGGAGCAAGTTGGCCCGTGAGTGTTGCGTGTCCACTGGATAGGTGAGCGGGATCGTCGTGCGTGAGCGAACGAATGATCGTTAGCCTGTCAGTCATCGATGCAAGATGGCTAAAGTGTTCACAGATCTGAATGCCAGGAACCTTGGTCGATATTGGATTGAAGTCCCCACGAACTTCTGCTGGTGCATCGGGCTTCATGTCAAATGTGTCAAGCTGGCTCGGTCCACCCCACATGAAAAGAAAAATACACGACTTAGCCCGCTTGCTTGGTAGGCTCAATCCAGCTTCTTGTGCGCAAGCGAGTCGCATTTGCAGGTCACCGATGCCAAGACCGAGCGATGAAATCGCGCCTACTTGTAAGACTTGCCTACGGCTTAACCGATTCGATCGTCGAAATTCGCGGCAACCCAAAGGATTGCGGGTTGGTCGAGATGTCATAGTTCGGTACGACCTGATACGGAGGGCGGGGATTCCCAACAACACGGTCTATCACCCAGGAAGGGTTTTTAATTTTTAAAAGGCGGGTTTTTAAAAGGCGGGCTTGATATCTTACACTAAATTCGCGGCTGGTGAAAAGAGAGTCAAATTGATGATGTTATTGCATGCTATCGCCACACAAGCGGATTTCAGCTCCAACCGTGGCGGTGATGCCATCACCTAGCACGCGTCGAGCTTCGTCGGCTACAACCAGCAATTGATTGACTGCCATTGACAACAACATGACGGCAGGGATCAATTTCGGCCGAAAGAGTCTTGTGCTGCGGTTAGCTGGAATGATGTTGAACACACTAGTCACCAATAACAATAACCGTCCGTGCCGTATCGTCGGCCGACTTTGTGATGCGAAGATCACTAGTATAATAGTCGGCATAACGGCGAGGTACCGTGCGACCGTGAGTGTGTGCGGCGGCGGCGAGGTCCTCGGTGAGCACGATTTGAACGACAACGACTTCGTATTCACCCGGTGGGCAGCTTATGGTTCCGTCGTTATCAGTCAGCGTGAAAGTTCCGTCATTAGCGATCCGGGTTGCGTATTGTGCACCGTCAGCGAGCGAGCGGAATTCAACGCTACCCGATTGGACTGGCTCGCCATCGGCAAATCGAACAATGCCGGCAGCCGTTCCGCTCTGGCTCCCGCAACCGTTAATGCACGCCAGGGCTACCAGGAGCGGCAGAAGAAAGCGGGCTCTCCATTGACAACACATCGTCGTTGCCATCAATGCTCGAGCTCCACGACTCTTGAATCGCGACGATTCGCAAGTGAGCCGAGCAGTTTTGTGTCAGTCTCTGGGCTGAACATTCGCACGCTGCCGTCAACGAGCGCAAAGTGAACTCCCGCCGGATGCCAACTGCCAAACGAAAACATGTCAGCTAACATGTCACTGGGGCTGTTGGCGAGTCGCAAGCCGGGGCCAGCCAATCGGCACGATGCGGGCAAGTGATCGCCGTCGTAGGCCGGTGAGTCTTCGGGAAATTGTGCGAGTCGATTGAGCGGCACGAACTTTTCACCGAATAGAAATGTGCTCGACGTTCCATCCGTGACCGATGCCATCCGAATGCGATCCGACGGTGCGATTGCCTTTCCATTTTTGCACTGAGGGCGAACGCTGATGATAACACCTGTGCCGTTGCCTCCGAAGTAAAAGTCGGTGGGATCACCGGTCGCACCTGGTGTCAAATCACCATGGTTCCCAGCCACGGCAATCGCATCAAAAGATCAACCAAATAGGAGCTTTTCGAGGAAATCTGTGTTCCATCCAGCCCTTTTACGTTTTGCCCTCAGACTTGAACGCGAAGTGTCCTGCTTCAGCAGGCTGGTGACAAAGCGTCTTGTGAAACTCATATTCTCGGTGGCGTGACCAGTACGAATCCGACTAGCGTCTTCTCCAAACACCACATCCAGGACCCAGTGCATACTTTCTATTCCCCAGTGCTTGCGAACCGTGGTTGAGAACTCAGTAACCTTTGGCGCACGACTGCTGATGTAGTAGCGAGTTTCGATGCTCGTTTTGTCACCTTTGGTGGTGATGTTGATTGCTTGCCCGATGCTTTTCGCACCCGGCCATTCCGATGCCATCGACTTCATGGATTCAGGGATTGCACCCACACAGTAGTGACGTTCTTCGATTCTTCCATGCCCTTTTTCATGCACTGATTTAGACCGAAAGCCAACCTCTGCCGGTCCGGCTTCATGCGCATCCAAGAACGCTTGGCTGATCGCTCCGGCCAACTTCGGATGGTTGTCTTTCACCGCAAATGTGTAGTCGCCACCACCGTCAATCACCTGCTTGGCAATTGATTTTTGACAGCCAAGGGCATCAATCGTGATGATTGTGTTTTCGAGGTCGATCATGTCCAAGAGTTGAGGAATTGCTGTAATTTCATTCGACTTGGAATCAACCGCGACCTGCCCAAGGGTAAGCCCGTAATCGGTGGCCCATGCACTCACAATATGAATCGCGTTAGACTTCTCCGCATCGGTGTAGGAACCACGTGCTGTCTTGCCGTCAATCGGCACGATGATCGGCCCGGAGCTTCCCTGGTCAGTTCGCAATTGATTGATCCACAACATCAATGCTTGTTGGAATTGTGCCGGCTTGATCAGAGATAGAATTCGCCCGATCGTATCATGCGAAGGAATTCCGCTGGGCAATTCCACGAACTGCTCCAGCCACTCTTGTTTTTCAATACCAAAATCCTCGATGTCTGCTGGCCCATCGGCACCGGCAATGACTGCTGCCACGACCAAAAACAGAACCGTATCAAGCCGATGTCCACACCTACCAACGACCCGTGGATCCTGAACAACTTGAAAACATTCCTGGAACGACAAAACTTGAGCCGTAGGCATCGCCAACTCCGTTGTATGCATGTGAAACTAATCCGTTCAAAACGGGGTGCATGTCAGGGATTGTAGTCACTAGGCGGCTTGGCTAGCGATGCTAGCTTCTCGGCGGAGCTTTCCTTCGCCCGGACGGTGAGACAGAAATCT
>JAYVSE010000276.1:0-37374 GCA_043775635.1 Planctomycetaceae bacterium
CCGCGTGGGCATCGCCCCGCGCGTTTGCCTCAAAACACGCGGCCCGATGGGCACGCGGTTTAACGAGTAATGTGCGAAAACTTATGCAAGAGTGCTTAGGCTGCCAGCCTGTCGTTTCGCGACTGACAGGCTGGAAGCCTATCCCACTCATTTCCCGCTCGATCCTAATTACACTTGCCATGGTTCGCGGCGAGCGCGATCCATGAGTCGATTGGCCTCTGCGTCGCCGGGAAATTCTTGCTTGACTGAATCCCATTTCAACGATCGTTGCAATTGGTATGCAATGATGCACAAGTGGCTAACAGCGACCGTATTGACCGCCAGTTCGATATCTCGGAATGGTCTTTCACGGCTCTTCACGCACTCAATAAAGTCACCGTAAATGCCGCCTTCGCCTTTGTAGGTAGGCACTGGTTTAGGCGCACGAGTCTCACCCGGTGTCCCTTCGACAGCAAGGTTGCCGATGTTGGGGCGATTGTGAGTAATCACGATCCCGTTGGAATAGCGAAGGCTTAAATACTTGCCTTCTTTTTCGTCATGGTAAGTGACTTCCTCGGGTTGAAGCTCTCGCACATCCACGGCGTATGTCGCACCTCCGAAATGGTGTGCTCCCCAATCGGTCATTCCACCGCCGGAGTAGTCCGCATAAGATCGCCAGCTATTGCCACCGGTTGAAAAATTCCCGCTACAGCGAGCTGCATTGTAGGGAGCCCAGGCTGCAGGCCCGAGCCATAGGTCCCAATCAATATCAGCGGACAGGTCTTCCGCCGGAAGGTTGCACAATTGCGAAAGCGGACCGACATTTACGTTGATCGACTTGATGTTTCCGAGTTCACCGCCCCAACATTGATTTACAATCCCTCGATAGTCTTCTAGCACACGTTGGCTACCACCGGACACGACGCGCCCATAGCGCCGCGCTCCTTGAATCATCAACGGGCCTTCTCGTAAAGTCAGCGTCTCGGGCTTTTGACAGTAGACGTCCTTGCCATGCCGGCAAGCCTCGATGACCATGATCGCATGCCAATGATCGGGTGTAGCGACATGAACAGCATCGATATCTTCGCGAGCAAGCAGTTCGCGGAAATCGTTATACACTTGGCAGTCTGAGTTGCTGTAGTGTTCGTTAATTTTCCGCTGCGCGGTTTCGCGGACGGATTGGCGCACGTCGCAAGCACCGACGTATTGCACATCTTTGCGACCAAGAAATGCCCCCTGGTCACCTTGGCCCATGTTACCGATTCCGATCCCAGCCATCACGATTCGGTCGCTTGCTGGTGCCCGTTCATCGTTGCCGAGTGCTGTCGAAGTTATGATGTATGGAATCGCCAAGCTTGTGCTGGCTGCCTGAATAAATTCGCGCCGAGTGGTTTTGCTCATGAGGCTGCTCGCATACTGAAGGCGGGAGGTGGGAGAGGTAATGCTTGGCAATAGAATTCCAAGTGTGTTATTCGTACCGTGCAGGCACTGTCGAAGACGGCACCGTCGAATGGATGTCTCATTGTTCCTAACGATGTATTCACTGTCAAGTCTTTGCGATCATTAAGGACCGTTCGATCAATAACTGAGTACAAATCCCGCAGGCTTGCCCTGCGGATGATTCGGTTTCTGCCTACCCTGAATTGCTTCACTATGTCTCTCCGACGTACGCCCGCTCGATTGCCTTCGGCAATCGAGCGGGCGTACGTCGAGCGCGGGGGACGCAGATTCGATTATTAGCGAAAAACCCAACGATCCGCAGGGCAAGCCTGCGGGATTCCCTGAATGTAATACCCTTACAGCCCTGGGCTGGAAGCGCATCCCACTCATTGATCGAGCGGTCGTTAAGCAGTGTTTCATGGTGCTCAGCCGTTGCCACCGATATCCTCAAACATAGCGCTAATAACGATCTCGGTCTCTTCAGCTTCGTGGACCTCCAGATCATGAAGCAAGTCATGCACCTGCTGGGAAAGACTGTCAAGATCGCGGGACTGACTGTCCGCAGCGGATTCCACTAGCTTTTGTGCGCGCTCATCGAGCTTTGCATGTTGGTCTCTTAACTTTTGGGATTGTCGAAGTACGTTGGGAGCCGGCTCGACGGCCTCCTCGAAATAACCAAAGGCCTCGAACCTGAGGGCCAACTGCTCACTAAAGACTCCCAGGAGACTGATGAATTCTTTTTCGTTTGATTTTAGTAATGCAAGGTTCGACGTGAGTTGCGTTAAGCGTAGCACCACCGACCGCAGCTCCCCTGTCGTCAGCGAAACTGGGGAAGTGCGATCACGTGGATTCATGATGCCCAATACGGTCGGCAATTCGGCCTTCTTGGATCCAGCGATGGTCGCCGGCGATGCGAGGGGAATTCGACGCTTGACCATGACAATGCGGTTGCCATTTTGATCGAAAGTGACAGCATCCATGAACGCCCACATCAAAAAAAGCCCTCTGCCTGCACCACCAGTGAGAGCCACCTTGCGAGCCTTCGACGCCATTTCCTTGACGTTAAATCCAGGGCCTTCATCACGGACCACGAACTGAGCCTCGGCTTGGGTAATGCGGATTTCCACTCGCACCTTACGATCTCGGTACGGTGACTCGCTCCGTCGTTGATTCATCAAAGCCGTATCCTCGACAGACTCGGTTGCGATTTCCAAATTGCCGTGATAGATGGCATTTAAGATCGCGTGCTCAAGAGCCACTCCGATTTGCATGCGTCCGGCTTCATCGCAAATTTTCATGCCAGCACACATTCGCAGGGCCAGCTCCAATATCGGCGCAATCAGCGTCACATCGTTGTCAATCACGAATTCAAATTGACAAAGCGTGGACGAATCGATCAGCCGCTTGAAGCTTGATTCGGAATGTGTGAGTTGAATGATATGTTCAATCGTCTGCGGTAGAAGTTCGCCGCAACGAGCCTTGGGAACATAGCCAGCGGCTCCTCGTTGCAATGCCAGGCATGCCAGGTCTTCGCTACCTTCGCCAGTGACTAAAATGACCGGCACGTGGGGATATTGGGCGCGAATCTTTTCGACCAATTGCAGGCCGTCCAAATTGGGCATTTGCATATCCGTCACAACCAGATCCGGAACTTTCACCTGCATTTTCTCAAGTGCCATCGCACCATCTACGGCAATGTCAATTTCGAATTGCTCGTGTTTACTAAGCAGTCCTTGAATGAATAGTCGGTCGACGGCTGAATCATCGACGAGAAGGATGCTGAACATCGAGAGGCCTCATGCGTGCAAGTGTAATGGGCGTCACCAACGATCGTTTCGCGTTGATTAAGTATAGTCCATGTCGATGGGCTATGTGCTAGTCCAGCACTTTGACCACGATGCCGGTCATGTCGTCTTGCTGGAGGCCGTTTTCAACGAATTTCTCAACCGAACGACGCAAGGCTTGGAAAATCTCTCGCGCACAAGAATGCCGATTGGCGGCGACCGATTCTACAATGCGTGACTCGCCGAATAGCTCATCACTACTATTCATCGCTTCCCGAAATCCGTCTGTCAAAAACAGCAAAACGTCTCCCGGTTCTAACGCAACGGTTGACGAAGGTTCATACCCTCCATCATCCATCAGGCCCAAAGGAAAGCCGCTAGAATGAACCTTGTGTTTCAGTTCGCCAGAGTGACCGACGATGAGAATCTCTTCGCCTGCTCCACCGTAAACCAGGGATCGGTTGTTTGCTTGCAGCCGTCCTAACGAAAGCACTGCAAACTGTCCGTCAAGGCTCCGTTGGCAGATCAGCCGATTGCACCGTGTTAAAATATCTTGAATGTCCGTATGGCTTTCCGCGAGGACTTCCAAATAGGCGGCCATCGTTGCACTTAAAATCGCGGGGCCGAACCCTTTGCCGCTGACATCGCCGACGACAAGTCCCACCGATCCATCGGCAAACATTAAATAATCGAACCAGTCGCCGCAGGTTTGTTTTGCTGGAAACGAGCCGCCATAGATTTCAAAGCCATCAAGGCATGGATGTGACGCAGGTAGTAACCCCTCTTGAATCAATCTTGCAAAATTAATTTCGTGATCGAGATTTCGCCGTTCGGTGACATCCAGCGCAATGCCGATGGTTCCGACGATGCCAACATCAGACTCGTGCAAAGGATCGATCTTTACCTCAAAAACCCGCCCGTTGAAGTGCGATTCAAGGGACGCTGACGTTCCGGTTGCTGCGCCCCTATGGACACTCACGATAGCCTCGGAATCGGAGGCGGTGCTCATGTAATCCAAGATTGATTTGCCAACGATTGGCACCGTATCAAGAGCGACCTGCCGTAGCCCTGCCCCCACAGCACTCGTAATCATTAGATCGCAGTCGGTCGTCCAGATAATTGCTGGAACATGGCTGAGGACTTGTTGGAAGTAATTCTCTTGCTGCGCTAGTTCGCGATGAAAATGAAAACGATCGATTGCATATTGAAGGACTCTCGCAATCGCTGATCCAGGAAAGGCGCCTTTGACGAGATAATCTTGCGCACCACTGCGTATGGCCTCGGAGGCCAAAGCTCGATCGTCGGTCCCAGTCATCACCACAACGGGAGTTCCTCGGACCATCGAAACGACACGGCTACACGTATCCATTCCTTCGGAATCAGGTAGCCATAAATCCAGTAGAATGACGTCGAACGTTGTTTGCTTAAGATGTTCGAGAGCTTGCCCAAGCGAACCACAAGACACCAAGTCACAGTGAAAATCAGCGATATCCCGGAGCGAATGAGTCACGAACATCCGATCAACCGGATTGTCTTCGACGAGCAAGATTTTCATTAAAATTGGCGTATATTTGGGAGAGATACGACCGCCACTACAACTGCAGCCCGCAGTTTACTAAACTTAAGACCCCTATTCAAGGTAGACAAAAAACATTTCACAGACGTCTGTCGGCCTTGGAACTTGAATGAGGCACTTAAAATGAATCCTGAAAGCAGGTTAGCCGGAGTGAGTCATGAATTCGTGGGCTTGGCTCTGGACGCCATACCTGCGGCGATCATCATTGCGGACGCGACAGGAATCATCGTCTTTGTCAACCGCGAGACCGAGCAATTGTTTCAATTCAAGCCGCAAGAATTGATTGGCCAATCCTTGGACTCATTGCTGTCCGAGCCTTCTCGTTTTCGTCACGCGGATTTGCGTGAACAGCTTTTAGCGAACACTCAGATCGTTCCCCAATGCACCGCATTAGAACTCGTTGGCCAACGCCAGGATCACAGTGAATTCCCGATTGAGATTAGGCTCAATCAGCTTCAAACAACAGAGGGGGCTTTTGTACTCGCTGCGATCGTTGGCATTGGCAATCGCATACGTGCAGTGGATTCGACGACTCGCGCGGAACGACTTGTTGCACTGAATATCGCGCAGGATGCGGCGGAAGCTATGCGGCGAGCGGAGCAGGTCGAGGAGCGATTAAACCTCGCTTTGAAATCTTCGGGAGTCGGCACCTGGAGTTGGAATGTCGTTAAGAACGAGATTATCTGGGACGACTATCTCCATCCGCTTTTTGGACTTGCACCTGGTACTTTTCCCGGAAAATACGAAGCGTTCCAACAGACTTTGCACCCCGATGATCGTGAGCGAGTGTCACAAGAAGTCGCCAATGCCGTCGAACATGACGCTCCCTATGATACGGAATATAAGGTCATGTGGCCCAATGGCAGTGTTCATGCGATTGCGTCGCGTGGCAGGGTCTATCGAGATGCCCAAGGGCGACCGCTCCGCATGACGGGGGTATGTTGGGACGTTACCGATCGTATGCATTCTGAGGGTGCATTGGCGGCAGCGAATGCACAGCTTGCAGGTGTACTTGACGCAGCGACTCAGGTCTCCATCATTTCGACAGACATCCATGGATTGGTGACCATCTTTAATTCAGGGGCCGAGAATTTGCTCGGTTATTTTGCCGCAGAGATGGTGGGCAAGCAGACCCCGAAGATCTTTCACTTGCCTGCGGAGGTGATGGCTCGCGGCGAAGAATTGACTCGTGAGCTTGGACATCCCGTTGAGGGGTTCGAAGTATTCGTTGCTTATGCAATGCAGGGGCGATTTGATCGTCGCGAATGGACCTATGTTCGCAAAGACGGCAGCCAATTTCCCGTCAGTCTAGTGGTGACTGCCGTTAAGAACGCATTTGGCGAGGTCACCGGCTTCCTCGGGGTCGCGGAGGACATTACAGAACGCAAGTGGATGCTTGAACGTTTCCGCGCCACGGTAGATGCGGCCCCCACGGCCATGCTGGTCGTCGATAAAGCCGGTGACATTTTACTGGCGAATCGTCAGGCAGAGGAAATGTTTGGTTATCCGCACGGTGAGTTGATTGGGCAGAAGGTGGAGGTGCTTATCCCATCGCGGTTTCAAGAGCAACACCCTAGCCACCGAGATGCATTTTTTCACAACCCAGTGCAACGTGATATGGGCGCGGCGCTCGATTTGTATGCGATTAGAAAAGACGGCTCTGAATTTCCTGTAAAAGTCGGACTCAGTCCCATTGAGACCGGCGAAGGCCCGGCTGTGATTTGCGGAGTGCTTGATATAACGCAGCAAAAGCTAACGCTTGCAAACCTGCAAAGCGCAAAAGAAGCCGCCGAATCCGCAAGTCGCGCCAAGAGTTCGTTCTTGGCTAATATGAGTCATGAAATTCGCACGCCGATGAACGGCATCATTGGTATGTCGCAATTGTTGGCACAAACTGAACTGCGGTCTCATCAACGCGACTATTTGGCAACCGTGGATGAGTCTGCACACATCCTGCTGCGGTTACTTAACGACATTCTCGACTTTTCTAAGATCGAAGCGGGCAAACTCGAACTGGAATGCATCGAGTTTCGCATCTCGGAGTGCGTCGCCCGAGCTTCACAAATGTTGGCGCTACGAGCGGCTGAAAAAGGATTAGAAATGGCTTGCCGCGTAGCCCCCGAGATTCCTGATCATTTGCTTGGAGATTCTGGACGTATCCAGCAAGTGTTGGTTAACCTGCTTGGAAATGCGGTGAAGTTTACGGAGGCAGGAGAGATCTTTGTCAACGTTAATGCCGAGTCGATCACGCAGCACCAAGTACGGCTGCATTTTTCAGTCAGCGACACAGGTATAGGTATTTCTCCGGATAAGTTGGAACAAATTTTTCGTCCATTCGAACAAGCGGAATCTTCGACCACTCGACGTTTTGGCGGCACTGGCTTAGGGCTGGCCATCTCAAAGCAACTTGTGGAAATGATGCAGGGACGAATTTGGATTGAAAGCGAACCAGGACGCGGTTCGACGTTTCATTTTACGGCGGAATTTGGCGTTTCCGAGAACCAACAACGGCACGAGTCTGCAGAGCTCAGCTCACTGCAAGACATTCCCGTGTTGGTTGTGGATGACAACTTCACGAATCGGCGTATCTTGAGTGAGATGCTCAAATATTGGCAGATGAATCCCATCTTGGCAGATTCAGCCACGGCAGCCCGCCAAGCCATTCAGAAAGCAACCCAGTCCCATCAGCCAATTCGGCTGATTTTGCTGGATCATCATATGCCGGGTGAAGATGGCTTTCATTTTGCAGATAGTTTAAAACAAACGCAGGACGGAAGCTCCTGTCCGATTATCATGATTTCTTCGGGATCGTCGTCCATTGATGCGGATATCTGTGCCAGCCACGGTATCAGTCGATTCATGACCAAGCCAGTGATTGCATCGGAACTGCTCAACGAGGTGTTACGCCAATTCAGCCGCTTCGCAACCGTCAAGCCCGAGCTGTCGCTTCATCTTGATAAGAATGTGACAGTTCCATCCCGTCGCGTATTGCTTGTAGAAGACAACGAGATCAATCGGCGAGTGGCGTTAGGTCTGTTGCGGTCGAGAGGGCATCAAGCGGAGGTCGCTGAGAACGGAAAAGAGGCGGTGGATCGGCTTGCGGAGCAAGAATTCGATGTGGTGTTGATGGATATGCAGATGCCAGTCATGGACGGTTACGAGGCCACGGCAATCATTCGAGCGCGCGAACATCAAACAGGCGGTCGAATTCCGATTGTGGCCATGACCGCCGAGGCGCTTAAAGGTGACCGCGAACGTTGCCTTGAATCGGGAATGGACGATTATGTATCGAAACCGATCAGTCCCGCTGAAATGTACCGGGCGATCGAGCGATTCCCAGCAATCTGCCTTCGCTCCCACAGCGGCATTTTGCCGATTCCAAAGGAACACGCTGCCGGGTCACTATTAACAATGCCAAGTCCAACCGCATCGACATCTCCGGTTCCCCAAGAGCAAATAGAACCAACCGTTGCACTTCCCGCGATCGATTGGAACGTTGCCAAAAGACTGTTGCCTGAAGATGCAGCGGAGTTCAAGGAGTTTGTGGAAATCGTCAAAACAGAGCTTCCTGTTTTCTTGGCGGAGATTCGTCGAGCGATGGAGGCTCGCGACGTCAAATCCCTCCGTCGCTCGGCCCATACGATGAAAAGTTCCGTCAGCTACTTTGGTGCCGAACCGTTGATTGCCATCGCGAAAGCGATGGAACAACACGGTATCGACGAATCTTTTGAGGGAACTCAGGAGCTGCTGACGACGATGGAGCAGGAAGTTGCACGAGTGCTCGTTGCTTTGGAGTCGCCATTCAATGTCTGCGAATAAACATCATTCAGTCGGCCAATCAAACTCAACCTTGCAGAGCGTTGGTGGTATTCGTCGCATTGCCGGGCTCTTAATGGCATTTTTTCTGGTCGCCATCGTGGCCGTGCAATGGCAGCGAACGAGACTCATGCAGAAATTGATTGAGTCGGCAGGAATCCAAGCGGCCAAAGGGCATCTCAACGCATTGGAAACGATGCGGACCGTTTACACCGACGAAGTCGTTAAGGTTGCCAGCGAGCATGGCATCGAAGTCACACACGACTACTTAGCCAACGACAACTCGATTCCATTGCCGGCGACGCTGACCATTCTCATTGGCAATCGGATCGCGGAATTAGGCGGTTCTCGAACACGTATCTATAGCCCTTATCCATTCAAATGGCGTGAAGCAGAGGGCGGGCTGCGCGATGATTTCCAGAAAGAGGCCTGGGAGAAGTTGAGTGCTGATCCTGAAACGCCTGTGTTCCGCATTGTGAATTCCGAGAATGGCCGCGGACTTCGCTATGCCATCGCAGATCGAATGCGCCCGAATTGTATTCAATGCCACAATGAGCGTCCCGATTCGCCAAAACGAGACTGGAAAGTCGGGGACGTACGTGGAATTCTTGAAGTCGAAATACCACTTGCAGAAGTCGAAGCGAGGGCAGGTCGAAACTTACTTGAATCAACGATTCTGATGGTTTTGCTGGCAGTGGCCGGAGCAATGGTCTGTTTTGGCGTAATCACCAAACTCACTCGTGTTTCCTCAGAACTTGACAAACGAGTGCTGGAACTAAATGCAACCAATGCGGCGCTCGATCGCACCGTCGAAGAGCGAACAAGGAATCTGCGCGCGATTGAGGAGCGATTCGAACTCGCGGTGCGCGGTTCAACGGACGGCCTGTGGGACTGGAATGTCCTCACCAGCGAGGTCTATTTCTCGCCACGTTTTAAGGAATTGCTCGGCTACTCAGATGACGAGTTTCCCAATATTCTTGCGTCGTTCGAAACGCGGTTGCATCCCGACGATCACGATCGGATTTTGCGAGACGTGGATGACCATCTGAAGCACCGCAAGCCCTATGATGTTGAGTATCGATTAAGGGTCAAAACGGGCGAATACCGTTGGTTTCGCGCCCGTGGGCAAGCGATCTGGAATGCTGCGGATCAAGCGGAACGCATGGCGGGCTCTATCACCGATATGACAGAACAGCATCGGTTGCGAGAACGATTTCGCTTGGCCGTCGAGGCGTCACCGACAGCACTCATGATGGTTCATCAAGACGGTCGCATTTTGATGGCCAATACACGCAGCTTGACACTGTTCGGCTACACCGAGCAGGAACTGGTTGGCCAATTGATCGAGTTACTTGTACCTGAGCGATTTCGAGCTGCGCATCGTGAGCAGTTCTTCGATACTCCAACCCAGCGGGCCATGGGAGCAGAACTGGAGTTGCTTGGTATTCGCAAAGATGGCTCCGAGTTTCCCATCCAAGTCGGTCTCAGTCCAGTCGAGACGGCGGAAGGTCGGGCGGTGATTTGTGGAGTGATCGATATCACTGACCAGAAGAAGACGTTGGAAACCTTGCGTCACGCAAAAGAGGCTGCGGAGTCCGCCAGTCGCACGAAGAGTTCGTTCTTGGCGAACATGAGTCATGAAATTCGCACGCCGATGAACGGCATCATTGGGATGTCTCAATTGCTGGCTCAAACCGATCTGCGTCCTCATCAACGAGACTATTTGGCGACCGTGGATGAGTCCGCCCATATATTGCTGCGGTTGCTCAATGATATCCTGGACTTTTCCAAGATCGAAGCGGGCAAACTAGAACTGGAGCGCGTCGACTTTCGCATCTCGGAATGCGTGTCCCGTGCTTCACAAATGTTGGTGCTACGAGCGGCCGAGAAAGGACTGGAAATGGCCTGCCGCGTAGCACCTGAGATTCCCGATCACTTGCAAGGCGATTCCGGACGTATCCAGCAGGTGTTGGTAAACCTGATTGGCAATGCCGTGAAGTTCACGGAAGCTGGCGAGATCTTTGTGAACGTCGGCATCGAGTCGATATCTGAAAATCTTATCCGCTTGCATTTTTCCATAAGCGACACGGGCATTGGTATTTCTCCCGATAAACTGGATAAGGTTTTCCGTCCATTCGAGCAAGCTGAATCTTCGACCACGCGGCGTTTTGGCGGTACGGGTTTGGGGCTGGCCATTTCCAAGCAGCTTGTGGAAATGATGAATGGACGGATTTGGGTTGAAAGCGAGCTAGGACGTGGTTCAACTTTTCACTTTACCGCTGAATTTGGTGTTTCACCGGACCAACAGCGTCACCAACCAGCGGAGCTGAGCGCACTGCAAGACATTCCGGTGTTGGTTGTTGATGACAACTTTACGAATCGGCGCATCTTAAGCGAGATGCTCAAATATTGGCAGATGTGTCCTATATTGGCGGACTCTGCTGCTGCCGCGCGGCAGGCAATTCAGAAAGCATCCGAGTCCCACCAGCCAGTTCGGTTGATTCTGTTGGATCACCACATGCCGGGCGAAGATGGCTTTCATTTCGCTGAAAGCTTAAAGCAATTACAGGACGGTGGTTCCTGTCCGATCATCATGATTTCATCGGGATCGTTGCCCGTTGATGCCGATCTCTGTGCAAGCCATGGCATCGCTCGATTCATGACCAAGCCAGTGATCGCATCGGAGTTGCTTAACGAAGTGCTGCACCAATTCAGTCACTTTGCGACCGTTCAACCTGAGCAACCGCTTCATCGTGATACGGGTGTGATCGTGCCACCGCGGCGCGTGTTGCTTGTGGAAGACAACGAGATCAATCGGCGAGTTGCCTTGGGCCTATTGCGATCGCGAGGGCATCAAGCGGAGGTTGTCGAGAATGGAAAGGAGGCTGTGGATAGGCTCGCGGAACAAGAGTTCGATGTCGTGTTGATGGATATGCAAATGCCAGTCATGGATGGTTATGAAGCGACTGCAATCATTCGCGAGCGCGAACATCAAACAGGTGGTCATATTCCAATCGTTGCCATGACCGCCGAGGCACTCAAGGGTGACCGCGATCATTGCCTTGCATCTGGGATGGACGATTACGTGTCCAAACCGATCAGCCCCGCAGAAATGTACCGCGCGATCGAGCGATTCCCAGCGATCTGCCTTCGTACCCCAAGCGGAACCCTGCCTGTCCCGAAGGAACAGACATCCAAACCACCCATGACAATTCAGGCTCCGAGCGAAACGACATCACTGGTTCCACAAGTGCAAATCGAACCAACCGATGCAACGCCTGCGATTGATTGGAACGTCGCCAAAGGACTATTGCCCAACGGCGCAGCGAAGTTAATGGAGTTTGTGGAAATTGTCAAAACTGAGCTTCCTGTTTTGTTGGCGGAGATTCGCCGATCGATGGAAGCTCGTGATATCAAATCCCTCCGTCGCTCAGCCCATACGATGAAAAGTTCCGTCAGCTACTTTGGTGCCGCGCGGTTGATTGCGATCGCGAGGGAGATGGAAAAACACGGTATTGACGAAGCTCTTGAGGGCACTGACGAGCTGCTGGTGAGAATGGAGCAAGAAGTTGCTCGCGTGTTGGCCGCCTTGGACGCCCCCCAGTAAGGCTTGCTACGATGCGTTGATAACAAACGAGTCACGAGTCACTCCGTCAACGCTGATGAACGACCCGATAATTTGGGTACTTGTCGCCGTAAACAAGTTGAGTCCAAAGTCACCATTGTAGCGCACGACGGATCCACGCACTGGCGTTTTAAATCCTGTGATGTCTTCTCCACCAAGACCGTTGATCACATACGAAATGCCATTAAGATCAATTCGTTCGTAGTTGTGATTATGACCATTAAGGACCAAATCTGCTCCCCAAGCAGCGAAGGGCAGACGCAACTCAGGACTGGCACCGAGATCTCCAGAGGAATGAGGCGGATGGTGAAACAAGACCACCTGCCACTGCGCCTGGGAAGCCTGCAATGCGGTATGCAACCACGCGGTTTGAGCGTTACTAGAAGATGCGTCATTTAGGAACGCCTGCGAATCGATCACAAAGAACTGCACCGGCCCCCAAACAAAATCATAGGTCAACTCACTGCCAGTGTTGCTCGGTGTCGGAACCCCGGCACCAGGCAAGGCAAAGTAATCCAAAAACTGGGAGATGCCGCCGGAATCTGTGTAGTCATGGTTTCCTGCAGTAGGAAAGAAACGGTTAATGTCTCCCGTACCACCGTCCCCAGACGCACCATTGAGGTAGTCAGAAAAGGGGGCATGAATGGCACCATATGTTTCGTTGTCATATCGAGCATCACCGAGCGTCACAATGATGTCTGGGCCCAATTGATTGACTAGGTTTACCACTTGAGGAGTACCCTTGAACTGCGTGCCGTAGTCACCGAACGCCGCGAAGCTCACGGTATCATCGTTCGGACGGAAACGGATATCTGGTGCGGTGCGGTCGACGATGATTGGCCGCCAATATTCGTCACTGCTGACCGATGGCGATTGCTCCACATTCCAACCTTGACTTGCCGAATCACCGTGAAGGTAACCACCGGTGCCAGTGTTACGAAGCGTCAAAAAGTTGCCGCCTGCGTCAGCGATCATCCAATCGTTGCGGCTGGCACGTATATTGGAAACGTCAACATTCCCGCCGTTTGACGTGCCAACTGCATCCAGAAACTGACCGGTCTCAACATTTTGTAACAAGCTTCCCGTACTTCCGGTGGTGACGCGCCACTGGCTGTACGCGTCGACCGTGGTTGCAAGTACGACGTTCCCGCTAGCTGAATCAAGTCTTAAGTACTGTCCGCTGTATTCGCCATTTTCCAATACCACAACGGACGGTTGCGTAAAATCGACGTGGGTTGCGGCGTATTGAAAGTAACCATTGGTGTGAAGTGTTTCGCTTCGTCGGAACCCGGGCGCAATGCCGTCCGCAGGAAGCCAAGTTCCCGTCGAATAGACAGACGGATTCTCGGTCTGAAAGGTGGTCCCATCAATGTTAACATTGTCTACGATGAGATTGCGATCATAGATTCCCGGAATCCATTGGTCGTTAGTAAATTCGAGACGCACCTGATCGGCGTTTACGGTGCCAACTGCCTGATAGGAGAACGTCTGAAATGCCTTGGTGACCGTATAACTGCCGACGGTGTTGCCATTGATTTTCAAATTAAACTGCTCGCCACCCTCGTTGCCAGCAGCGCGAATGGTGATTTGCGACCCGCTCGTGTTGCCGCCATTAAAATACTGGAAGTATCCATTGGAGTGCAGAATCTCGCTCTGTCGGAAACCTGGAGTGATGCCATCTGCTGGTTCCCAAGTTCCGGTGCTATACACTCGCGAGTCTTCGGATTGTTCCGTCACGCCATTAATTTTGATGCTGTCAACGCGTAAATTGCGATCAACGACGCCTGGGTTATACAGATCGTTCGTAAAGACGACGCGGACGCGATCGCCGGTGACGCCAGTACCGCCAGCGTACGTAAACGTTTGAAAAACTCCCGCGTTGAAGTCACCACCAATGTTGGACCACGTTTGTACAGTGGAGCCATCGATCTGGAGTGCCATTTGTTCGGCGCCCGTGGCACCAGCGGCCTGTATCGAAATCGGCAGCGTGTGTTGGTATTGATCCCGCGCTGCGGCGCCGACGGCAAGCTCCGATTCAACGTTCCCAAACACGCGCTCTAATTCCCAATTGCCCCCAGCGCTACTCGCTCCCGTCCGATCAATCGATGCTGCTACGTCCGCGCCGGTTATTTCCGCCAACAGCGACACCAAACGTTGACCTTCGCGGCCCGCTCCGGTTTCACAGCCGTAAATCAAGATATCGCAGTCTGCGGTGAGCGCACGACGCCAGCCAACCACTTGCTGGGTGTTCGCACGCAGGTACGCTTCGTCGACGACGATTCCGCCCAATTGAATTTGTCCCGATTGGCCATGCCCCAGCAAATGGATCGCAGCGACGTCACAGCGTGATGCCAAAATCTTGCTAATCTGGGCAAATGGATGGTGATCGGGTTGTAGCAACACCACATCGCCATCATCCACCGAGACTGCCAGTAATTCGGCATCGCTGACATCCGAATCAATAAAGACGATTTTCTGGACCGAGCAGCGACTGGCGGTCAGGGCGTCTGGGCTCTCGCCGCCGCTCGCGATTTCTGAACCAGCTCCGTCGGGAGCGGTAGCCAAGGGCGCTGCAACGTCTGCGGCCAACAGCAACCTGGGTTCCAACGGCGTAAGCGGCCACGATGCAGAATTCGGAAGTCGATTTTTTACGTTGACCGAGCAATTGCGATAACTTCTTAACAGGCGACTGAACATGGAACGAAGCAATCCTCGGTAATCGACGGCAGAAAGGGGCGAATGTGTTGGATAATTGACGGAGTTAAAGGTTACGAAAAAAATGGGATCATAAGATTCCGGCGTAGTGCCCAGTCTAATCTACGACCAAAGTTGAATTATTCCTATAATACCGTGATTTGCCAAATAATCGGCGAACTAGGGAGCGGAAAAACATCGCTGCTATCCGGCCACGTTGTATTGGCGGCGATCCAGTCCCGCAGAATCTTTACCTCGGCTTCGGTCAGTCGTGGCCCCTTGCGCGGCATCCGCTTATCAGGATCGTCACTGATCACACGCCACAGCAGATGGCTTTCCTCCGGCCGGCGACGACATTGACGTCCTCGATTTGACTGACGCGACCGACTAGGGGGACTAAAGTCTGAGAATTTGTTGGTAAGCTCTTGGCTCTTGGCCTTGTACGGTCCATCTGATTGGCTGAGGATTCTACGCTAGCCACGCCATTTTCGGATAAACGCAATTAAAGACTAACGCTTCCCCATCGACGTTTCCCACAATGCCCTCTTACAAAGTTCAAATTTATCTCACTCATCGTTTGATTGAGACAATGACGCTCAACGAATCAATCATCGTTGGCCGTCATGATCCCAAGGAATGCGATTCGCCCCCGATCAGCCTGACTCGTACAGAGAACTCATTGCGTTTAGTGGTCGCTGACCAACAGTCGACAGCGATTCCACGCGCTTGGTTTGAGATTCAATGCAACCAGGTGGGAACCATCGCGATCAAGAATGTGCATGAATTAGTTCCGGTGCCGTTATGCAACGATGAATCGCTGACTTGCGGAAGTAGTCGATCATTCGAACGAGATGTACTCATCGATTTTGGTATTGGGGTAGCGATTCGATTCACGCCCGAGGGCGTCGTAACCACGAATGCGGATGAGTATCGCACGCTTGACAGCGTGCCTCCCACGCCCGGTCAATCGTCGATCGTCGCGATCGCCAAGACGATTGGGGAGTTTCCGATACCGGATGCTACAAACATCGCGAATTTACTACGTGTGGCCTTAGATGTGGTGCAAAAGGCAGCGGGCAGCGACGCATTCTTTCAGGCGGCTGTGGCAGCAACAACCGAGATCGTGGCCTTGGATCGCACCGTTTTGATACTTCACCGCAGCGTGCATGAACCCTTGCGGGTTTCGATGTCCTGCACGCTCACCAATGGTTGGTGTGTGGTGGCCGAGCATGTCAGCGACAGACATCCAGGGACCTTTACGGGACGCCCCATCAGTTCCAGTTTGTTGCATCGAGTGAGTACATTGGGTTCTACCGTCATTCATGATCCCGAAAAGGCACAGGCTGATCTTGCGCTCACCGAGCAAGACGTTTCAGATTCGTTAAATGATGTTGAATGCGCGGTGGCGTCTCCCATTTTGAATCAAAACCGCGAAGTCATCGGTATTCTTTATGGTGACCGTAAGACAAATGCATTGACTGGCTACCGTCGCGGCATCGCCGACTTTGAAGCCACTTTAGTGGAGATCCTAGCAGGTTCGGTCGCGGGTGGGATTGCACGACAAGCGGAAGAAAGAAATCGCACTAGGCTCTCAGAATTTTTCTCGCCGAAAGTGGCGAAGCTATTGGCAACAAACCCTGAGTTGATGGATGGCCAGGATTCTGAGGTCAGTGTTTTATTCTGCGACATTCGCGGCTTTAGTTTAGTGACCGAACAATTAGGCCCTAAGAAGGCGATCACTTGGATCAATGACGTAATGAGCGAATTGAGTCAATGCGTGATCGATCGCGATGGCGTCTTGGTTGACTACGTTGGCGATGAGCTGCTGGCAATGTGGGGCGTCCCAGGCGAGCAATTGGACCATGCGTTGCGCTCGATCGAAACAGCACGAGCGATGCTGGGTGCGATTGAAACGTTGCGAGAGCGTTGGCGAGATGTCTTGCCAAATCGATTTGGTGCGGGGATCGGCGTCAACACCGGACCGGCACGAGTCGGCAATGTGGGATCGCGGCAAAAGTTTAAGTACGGGCCGCTGGGCAACACGGTCAATCTCGGCTCGCGACTTCAATCAGCGACGAAGCAATTGGGTGTCGACTGCCTCATCAGCGGCGAAACAGCGCAAGCGTCCGGTTGTCTTTCTAGCAGCCGTCGGCTCGCAAAGTTGATCGTTGCCGGAATCGATGGACCTGTCGAAGTTTACCAGATTGTGCAGAATCTTAGCGATGAATGGACAGCGTTGACGGAGGGCTATCAGCTTGCCCTGGCCGATTTTGAAAACCAGCGATTTCGTGAGGCGGCCCGCAGGCTAGGATCCCTGCTGCCACTGTTTCCCGATGACCGCCCTTGTCGCAAATTGCTCTCCCGCGCCGTCGCAGAGTTAGACGAACCGACCGAAGACTTCGATGGCATTTGGCGATTGACCAGCAAATAGTATTCTTGCCGGCGTGTTCTCCAGGCTTGACCTGTAGGAAATTAATACCCGTTCGTGATAAAACCATACCCGATCACTGAAGCAGACCCAAAACCACACGCCGCTCGGCTGAAAAGGTTCCGATGAACGCAGACCGACACCTTCTATTTGGCCTGCTTGCGTTACAAAACGAGTTTATTGACAAACGGCAACTTGTCGCCGCATTCGGAGCTTGGATTGCCGACCATTCCAAGCCGCTGGACGAAATTCTGGTTGTCCAGCAGGCACTCAACACCGACGACCGCGCGCTACTGTCACGCTTGGTCGATCGCCACGTCGCAGCCCGCGGTGGCAATGTTGGCGCAAGCCTGCGTTCGATCAGCAGTGCAGGGGCAGTTCGCGCCGAGTTGGAGCGACTCGCCGATGACGATATCAAGGTCAGCATCGCTAAGCTTCGGTCAGTCGATCTTGTAACCGTCCCACCCTCGGTTGGCCAATCCACCTCAGCCGGTCAGCGATTTGAAATTCGCCGGCCCCTCGATCGTGGCGGATTGGGGATCGTCTCCGTCGCTATCGACAAAGAACTGAATCGTGAAGTCGCCCTGAAAGAGATCCGTGGCGACCGCGCCGACGACCAAGCGTTTCGTTCAAAATTCATGCTCGAAGCCGAAGTCACCGGCGGGCTGGAGCATCCCGGCATAGTGCCCGTCTATGGATTAGGGACCGGACCGGATGGTCGCCCCTATTACGCAATGCGTTTGATTAAAGGCGACAACCTGTTAGTCCACATCAAACGATTCCACGAGAGCGTGGCTGCGGGAAATGAAGCGTTCGACGGGACGTCACTACGCAAGTTGCTGCGACGCTTCTTAGACGTTTGCCAGGCGATTGACTACGCGCATGCTCGTGGCGTACTTCATCGTGATTTGAAACCGGGCAATGTAATGCTGGGCAAGTACGGAGAAACTCTGGTCGTCGATTGGGGCTTGGCGAAGCCGCTTGGTGCGCAGCGTCGTGAATCATCGATCACAGAATTGGATATCGAGCCGTCTTTGATCCCAAGCGGATCAGATAACGGTATGACGGTCCAAGGCTCAATCATCGGCACGGCCGCTTACGCGCCACCGGAGCAGCTTTCCGGAAACCTCGATTTAGTGAACGAGCGGTCCGATGTCTATGGATTGGGAGCAATGCTCTACGAACTTCTCACCGGCACAACCCCAGCGCACGGCGAGACGTTAGAGGCCATCATCAAAGCCGTCGTCGCTGGACAGATCAGAACACCACGATCGGTTCAGCCACAGGTCCCCAAACCGCTAGAAGCCATCTGCCTGCAATCGATAGCAAGGCAACCAGATGCTCGCTATGCAACCGCAGCCGAACTTGGCCAAGAGATCGAACGCTGGTTAGATGACCAACCTGTCCACGTATATCCCGAACCCTTGACCGTACGAACTTCACGCTGGATCCGTTCTCACCAGTTGCTCGTTGCTACCGCAAGTGCCGTCGTCTTCATGTCAACTCTAGGTCTAGGAGTGTTTTCGACGATCGTTAATCGCAACAACGTCAGGCTCGCAGTTTTAACGACGATTGCTCAGGATAACGCGACCATGGCCCAAGAATCTAGGCTCGAAGCGATTGAACGTTATCGTGAGTCGCGATCCGCGATTGATACTTGGCTTGTCGGGGGCACGGACGTCTTGCGGTACTACCCTGGAACGGAGTCAATTCGCAAACGAATGCTGCAAGTTGCAACGGAAGGCTATCAACGCATCGCAGCCAGTCCCAGCCGCGATTCCGACCTGGAACTTGAACGCGCTCGGGCGATGATTCGACTGGGTGACATTCATCAAATTCAGCAACAATACGCTGAGTCTCGCTCGGAATTCAAGAACGCATTTAAGGTCTTGGACGGCATCAAATGGCCGCCATCAATCATCCCACTTCGAGACGCAGAGCGTGCGAATACGTTAACTCGCACTGGGGTTACCTATTTCCTCGAAGATAATTTCGCCGCAGCGGTCAGTGCATACAATGAGGCGATTCGCGATCTTGAATCCCTTGTCCAAGGCAACCCACAACTTACATTGATTGAAAGATATCTGGCTGTTGCGTTGATCAATTCCGGTGAGCTGCAACATCGTCAAGGAGAACTTCAAGATGCGATCAAGTCGTTTCAGTCTGCGCTGGATCGGTATTTAAATCTGAAATCAATCTCAGCCGTCGCGGATTCGTCCGCTATGGAACGCCGCGACAGACTGCTGGGAGAAGTTCGTTGTCGCGAATTGCTTGGTCGCTCCTTGCAAGCAATTGGCAAAAACGCGGAAGCAGAGCAAGCGCTTTCGATTGCATTTGCATTGCTAAATGAGCTATTGTCTCAAAGCCCAGATGACCCAGAATTGGCGGACGCAATCGCATCCCTTTCTATTTCCCGATCAGAATTTTTTCGAACTCAGGGTTTGCAATCAGCGCGAGAGCAATCGTTGGTAGCGGCGATTGAACAGTACAAGTCATTAAAGAAGGCGATGCCAGAGGTTCCTCGTTTTAGCGAAAACTTAGCCCTGACGTTGACGGATTTAGGGATCGCCAAACAGGACCACGGTTTTTCGATCGAGGCCCAATCAATCCTTGTCGAAGCGAAACAGCAATGGCAACCGTTGTTGGAGCGATATGGAGAGGAACCACAGTTTCATGCGCAGTCGGCGGCGTGCGAAGATGCACTGGCGCAAGTCGTACTCGACGCGACCGACAATGCAGATGACGCGATGATCCACGCGGCCACCGCCGTGCAGACTTATCAAGAGCTTTCCAGATTATTCTCAGATCAACCCGCCTATTCGCATCGCCTCGCAGTCGCGAGGAGCCATGCCGCGAATATTCAGTCACGACTCGGAAACCTCGATAATGCTGAGTTGCTTTTTGACTCTGCCGTGGACGGCCTGCGAGCGTTGATCACGCGGTTTCCTGAGGTTGTACCGTATCGATATTCACTTGCTCAGGTATTGAGCTATGACGGAGTATTTCGTTCAGAACACGGGAAACCGGAGGAGAGCAAGGCGAGGTTTATTGAATCGATCGATCTGTGGAAACAACTCTCAGAAACCAGGAATGCCGAAGCCGCGAACGAATTGGCAACCGTGTTAATGACCTGTCCGATAGACGAGCTACGAAATGCAGAGTCGGCTTTGAAATTCGCCGCATCTGCCACCAATGCCGCTTCTCAAAACTCGCGTTTTAAAACGATCCACGCGATTGCTTTGGTGTTAACCAACGACGCTTCCGCAGCGAAGAAACTCTTGGACGAAAATCTCGCGGAGCAAGGGTATTGGGTAGGGGGTGACTTGTTCGCAATGTCAATACTCAGCCGACGAGTTGCTGATGGCCAGTCCAACGAGTGGCTTGAAAAGGGCAAGCAATGGATGCAGGCAAACCAACCTGGCAGCTTGAGCCTAGCGCAACTACGGGATTTAGCCTCGGCCCACGACTAAAACGCGATCGATAGTCGAGCCTACTCGCATTGCTGGCGAGTAGCCTTTCGTCGAAACCGTGCTGCGAAACGCACATCTCCATAAAAAATAGGCGAACTGGGCAAGACGTTTCGGTCGCATCAACTTATCTCAACCATTCAGACAGGGGGTTCCGAAGATAACGTTTGTAACGCTTGTGCCGACGGCCGGTCGCAAAGAGGATGTTTGGTGAAATTGTCGCTCTACTCACTCTGCCATGCGAGAATTTTTCGCTCACGACAAAAGGTCGTTGGCACGCTCTATTTTCTACTCACGGCGACTCTTATTCGGCACGCATGTGGCGACGAGCCGAGTGTTGCCGAACAACTGCATCGGTTCGAAGCCGTCGCAGCGGAGCCATTTGATATTCCGTTTTTTCATTCACCTTCGATTCACGTTTCCGACGAATTTGTCCAGCCATGGTGGATGGTTCAGCAAGCGACGATGCTTCAATCCGTACCCGCCTTGGAACCACGCGTAGCACTTACGCCAGATATTAATGCAACGCAATCGGCATCCGCGTTTTCATCCTCAGTATTCAATTCCCCCGATGTCGAACGTAGCCTGCTACGTTTAGCCAAGTTAAGTACATCCAAATTTGGCGTGGACTATGTTCAAGGTGAAGAAGGTGTCTCCAATGTCTCCACTGACGTCGGCAGCCTGCTCGGGAAATCGAATCGGACGTTGGGGGTTAGCGTGCAGAAACGCAACCCGATCATCAATGATCCCCGTGTGCGAGGTTCGCGAATTGGTTCACTTGCTGCGTCGGGTTCGCACTGGGTACCGGCACGCGCTGATCTAGATACCATGCTCAGCAAGTTCGATTCACGGCAAGTCAGGGATGTCATCATTATCCCTGGTCCCTACAGTTCACGCTATGGACCAGGCTTTCAGTTCATTGATTTCTCGCTCGCGGGTTCGCCTCGTTACAAGGATGGCTATGAGACCCACGGACGATCGAGCATTGACTTCAAGAGCAACGGTGGGCAGGTATCTGGCCAGCAAACACTGTTGGCGGGTAGCGACGACTGGGGCGTTCGAGCGACCTACGCGCAGCGCGGCGGTAGCGACTACTTTTCTGGTGACGGAGATCAAATCTCGGCAGGTTATAAGTCGCGTGATTTTAGTCTTGCCTATGGCGAAGACCTTGGCGATGGTCGTTCCATCGAGTTCAGTTTGTTGAGGCTTGATCAAAACGACGTTCAAATGCCTGGATACGTATTCGACATCGACTCACTTGTAACCGATGGTTACAACTGCGATTACACCGATGAGAACTGCTCGCTCGGCGATCGATTTGAAACCGATCTTTGGTACAATCGAACTCACTTCGAAGGCAACTACCGGAATGCCTCGAAGCGACTGCAATTTCCATTGCTCGATAAGATCAGTTACCAAGGATCTACCGACGTTGATTCGATGTCGACTGGTTATCGTCAATTTTTGACTTGGGGTGAAGGCAACGACAATTTTCGATTCACCGCTGGCCATGACCTGCGATTCATCAAGCAAGAGCTCAATGAAATTTCGAGTAGTTTATCTACGGGCATTCCTTTTCCCATTCCCAACCGTAATTCACCGATCCCTGATTCTTTCTCAGTAAATCCAGGACTATTCACGGAGTACAGCGAAACGCTTGCTGAGACTTGGACGTTCAAAACAGGCGCGAGAGTCGATTTTGCCCAAACGGACATCGTCGCCGATGCACAGACACTTAATGTAGTCGGCTTAGACTTTGTCCCGGCCACCTATGCAGAAATCGTTGGCACAAATTCATATCAACAACAGTTCTATCTTTGGAGTCTTTATGGATCTTTGGAACGCAAGATTAACGACGAGCTAACCGGTTCAGTCAATCTCGGATATGCGGAGCGTCCGCCGACACTCACGGAACTTTATGCCGCGCAGCCATTCATGCTTCTCGTGCAGAATGGGCTGAACAACATTACCGGCGACCCGACGCTGGACAGCGAGAAGATGCTTCAATTCGATGTGCTGCTTGACTATCAAAGTGACCTGTACAGTATTGGCATTCGCGGGTTTCATTCCTGGGCCTTCGATTACATTACGTTCGAAAACACTAGCGTCAAGAAAAAAGATAACCAGGTAACCGGCCAGGTCGAACAAGTCAGTTTAAGAAGCGTCAATACAGACTTGGCGACACTGGCTGGCTTCGAAACGTTTGCGGAGCTGTTTCCACAGAAAAGCCTGACTCCGTTTGCAACGATGAGATACGTCGACGGACGCGACCGTACTCGCAATGGAAACTTCGCCACGCGGGATGGCAGTGCGTTCAATCCATCACAAAAAGATCCAAACCGAAGACGCGGTGCCTTTAGCGGGATCATGGGTGCAGATGCCGAACCGCTGCCAGGCATTTCGCCGCTAGAGACCCGCATCGGCGCAAGACTAAGAAACGACACCAAAAACGAACGGTGGAATCTCGAGCTTGCCGCTCGCATCGTCGACAATCAAAACCGAGTCGCAACAAGTCTTCTGGAAAATTCAACACCCGGGTTCACCGTTTGGGATCTGCGAGGCACCTGGAAACCTCAGCGAAAACGCAATCTAACGCTAGTCGCCGGCGTCGAAAATTTCACAGACAAGCAGTACCGCGAGCATCTTGACTTTCGCTCTCTCAACGGCGTGTCCATTTTCCAGCCTGGTGTAAACTTCTATTTCGGCGCTGATCTTAGCTACTAGCTGGTTTCACCCATGCTTGCAATATCTCGATTGGCGGAAGCATTTTCCGCCAACCGCCTCTCTCGCACTTGCCTCCCGGCCTCCGGCTGACGACACTACGGGGAACTGCGCATCGCCGTGAACGATAATTTAGTGGTTTGGCGCGAGCCGTCCGGTGACTCGGGCCTCAGCGAGGCCGGACGGCTCACGCCGGACCGCTAAAACCGTTTATTTTGCTGAAGAAAAATCCGTCACGGCGTAGGGAACTTCTGCAACCCAGCGAGGCACCGGTGGTGTGGATGCGAAGTTGACTTAGGTCAATAAACGAGCTTTGGAGAGTTTAAATGCAACGATCTTGTTTTACGAGCCGGCTTTTTCGGCAGCGGTCCCATTCGACTTTGAGCAAGCGACAACGTCTAGTATTTTGCTTGGAACGACTGGAATCCAGGTGCCTGCTCGCCGCCGATGGCACCGAATACGACGTCGTCTCTCCTGCTTGGTTTCAGTCGGTAACGCAAGCCGATCAACCCGGCGTCGTGGCTGGTTTCGTGAGCGCTACCTCCGATGACATCCACAACACGACATCGTCTAACGACCCCAACGTGCGTCGCTGGGTCGTGCGTTTTACCGATGCGGCGATTCGAAACATTGGCAGCGTGGCCGAGACAAGGCCCTTGCTGGTTAGTAGCAGTAACATCGAGTTCACCGTAATCCGTGGCCTGGGACTACCAGGGCAGATTGAAGTCGAAACCCGTGAGCCTAATCGAGAGCTGGTCGAAACTGCGTATGCGGCAAATGCCAATATCGACTACTTTTTTCTGGATTCATTGGTCGTGTCTCAGTCGCTTCCGACCGACCCATCAATCAATCAGCAATGGGGACTCGAAAACAGTGGACAAGACAGCGCGGGCAAGCCAGAAGGAATTGCAGACGCGGATATTGATGCGTCGGAAGCTTTTGCAACGACGACCGGGCGTCGCGATGTGATCGTTTCCGTGATTGACTCCGGGGTCGATTATACGCACCCTGATCTGTACAAGAATATCTGGATTAATCCTGGTGAGATTCCACTTGCGATTTCACGAAAGATCGTCGATACGGACCAGGATGGACTCGTGACATTCGTTGACTTGAATCAAATCGAGAACTCGAATTTGACGGAAGACTCTAATGGCAACGGCTACATTGATGCCGGAGACCTGTTGCGTGGTAAAAAAACTTGGACCGACGGAGCAGACAGCGATGGTAACGGTTTCGTAGACGACTTGGTTGGATATGACTTCCACAACAACGATCCGGATCCACTAGACGATAGCGGTCACGGAACACATGTATCCGGAATCATCGCCGCGTCGGCAAACAATGGAATCGGCATTGCCGGTGTCGCCTCATCAACCACAATCATGCCGCTAAAGTTCCTTTCGGGCAGCGATCTTGGCGCGACAGCAAATGCGACGCGAGCGATCAACTATGCCACGATGATGCGAACTCGCTACAGCCAAGGCGTGCGAGTTCTCAACAACAGTTGGGGTGGCTCCATTAACAATCGTGGATTGCTGGATGCCATTAACGCGAGCGCAAACGCAGATATTTTATTCGTCGCCGGTTCAGGTAACGGCGACATTAGTCGATCCGGCTTGAACAACGACCTGACGCCGTTTTACCCAGCCAGCTACAACGCTGCCAACATCATCGCGGTTACGGCGACCGGGCGCAGCGATGAACTTGCGCCTTTTGCGAACTTTGGCGCGACAACCGTTGATATCGCAGCACCGGGCATCAGCATCTATAGCACGCTACCTGGCGGACGCTTTGGGTTTCGCCATGGGACGAGCATGGCGACGGCGTTTGTATCAGGGGCCGCAGCGCTAAAGTTCGCAACCGTTCCGTATGCAACGTTTACCGAAGTACGCAATTCAATCGTCGACTCAGCGGACCCATTGCCCAACGCTCAGGAGAGATCGCGAATTTCATCAGGCGGGCGATTGAATGCGAATAAGGCATTGCTGCTAGATACGGTTGCGCCACGTATCGCCGTAACGCTTAATGATGACTTTGCGTCTCAGGGAACTCGCCCAATCAAATTTACGGCGACGTTTACCGACGACGTAGCAATCGACCAGGCTTCCATTTTTCGCGGACCAGTGGTTGCTAACAGTGCATTCGACTTTGTCATCACGCGCGTCGGCGATCCGGATTTTCTCGTTACTCTCGTACCAACGTCGGTCTCAACTGTCACCAACCAACCGACAGTCGTCGCAGCTTATGAGTTCTTGCCGCCAGGCGGCTCCTGGAATGTTGCCGATATTGGCAACTATCGACTTGAACTTAAGCCTAGCCAGATCGTTGACACCGCAGGAAACGCCGCGACAAACTTTGAACTGGTCGTCGCTGACTTTAAGCTTGAGCCAAACGTTTCCGGGCTCAGTGGAGATAATTTTGTCGATGTTGAGTTCGCAGATTTCAATGGCGATGGGAACGTCGACATCGCGAAAGCATCGTCCCTGCGAGCGAACGTTTCCGTGCAACTCAACAACGGTGATGGAACTTACCGCAGCAATCCAAGCGTTGTATCGCTTGACGATAGCCTGCAGGCATTGGCCACGGGAGACTTCGACCGCGACGGACTTGCTGACTTGGTAACAATCTCCGTGCGCCCAGCGTCGGTGAAGGTTTTTTCAAAGTTCGATGGCGCCGAGTTCAAAAGCGTGGTGGACGTACCGTTTGACTTCTCTGCTGCGGATCCCGCTTTTATTCCGACGGATGTTGTAGCAGGCGACTTTGATCTTGATGGGAATCTCGATCTTGCGTTCGGATTCACGTCGAACCGTATCGCGATTGCATTCAATGACAAGACGGGGCGTTTCAAAGCTCCGACCTTTTTTATTACGGCACCACGGAATGTCGACCAAATCCTGAGAGACAATGCGAATTTACTTGGATTTGATGCTTTTCCGGATCACTCGATCGTTACCGGGCACTTTAACAACGATCAAAATCTCGACTTAGCCATCATGAGTTCCGAACAAGGCCTATTGTTTGGCTCGGGTAATCCCGAGGGTGACCAAACCGGCATCATCATCATGCAGAATCAGGGCGATGGCACGTTCGTGAGACAGGAAGGAGTTGAATTTTCGCTGGGGGACCAAATCTCAGGTGACATTAGTACAGGCGATTTCAATGCTGACGGAATCGACGATTTCCTCCTGTCGGATCAGAAGACTGTGATTGTCAGTCAGCCCTCAGGCGGTTACCAAGTGAACGTCGACCGGTCTCAATCGATTCGTCGCAATCGCTTCGTCGATCTAGATCAAGACGGTGACCTCGATATTGTGCGTGATGTTTTTGAGGGCAGGTTCCAGGACGCCGTTTGGCTGGAAAATAATGGCTTAGGATCATTGACGGAGCGGTTCTTTCAACCGCTCAAGAGTGGTGAAATTGGCACCACCGCGCGCTTCATTCGTACCGCAGATGTAGACCGAAATGGAAAGCTGGACTTATACATTTCCGATCGCGATTCAAGTTCAGAATTACTGATTTCAAACGAAACGGTTCACGGCCGCGATGGTTTATTCGCTGTCAACCCAACTCCGCTTGGTGTTACAGACCAGGTGGATCGCGACATCGTCGTATTGCCTGAGGTTAGCTACCCGACGTTTTTTGACGGAACGTTGCGTCAGGCAATCGACGAAAGCAACAAGTTTGCTGGGCGCGACGAGATTCGGTTGCCAGCAGGCGCCTACAAACTCTCTGTCCAAGAATCGGCCAGCGCCCCCAACTCATCGGGAGACTTGGATATTCTCGATGATCTAGTGATTGTCGGCGCTGGACCAGACGTCACATTCATTGACGGCAATCAAATCGATCGAATTTTTGACATTCGTCCAAATGTGACGCTTACCCTCTCCGGGGTCACGATTCGCGGCGGGAATAGCAGCGATGGTGGAGGAATTCGAAATCAAGGTACGTTGATTGCAAACGGATTGGTTCTTACGCAAAACCAAAGTTCCGCTCGCGGAGGCGGGCTATTTAATACTGGCACGGTGACGTTAACCAATTCAACACTGGCGCTCAATGCTGCCGACGACCAGGGAGGAGCTGTTTTCAATAGTGGCACTTTAACCCTGGTCAACTCAACCGTCTCGGCGAATACCGCCAAAGTTGCTGGCGGAATCGGAAATTCAGCTACGGCTACATCATCGGTCGACCAATCAACACTTACAGAAAATCAATCCACCGGAACCGGTGGCGGAATGGTTGCCCCAGGCGGTGCTGTCGTTGAGGTACGAAACTCAATCTTGGCACGAAATTCTTCGGGCACTGGTAACGACGATGTCGACGGAACATTCACATCGCTTGGTAATAACCTTGTCGGAGTGATCGGTACGGCGATTGGATTTAGTAGCGGTACCAAAAGTGATCAGATCGGAACGGGCGCAAGTCCCATTGACCCTCGCCTAGGACCGTTAACCAATAATGGCGGACCAACACCAACCCATTCACCGCTGTCCGGAAGCTCTGTAATCGACCGGGGTAACGACTTGAACACTCCCGGATTTGATCAACGAGGTTCCGTACGAGTCTTGGATGGCGATGCCAATGGAACGGCGACGATCGATATCGGTGCTGTCGAGTTCAGCAGCTTTTCGGTGACAAGCACAGCGGATTCAGTTGACAGCGATTTGACAGATGAAATTGGCATGGATGCGACTGGCAAAAGGACTCTTCGCGCGTCAATTCAACAAGCCAATGCAACCATCGGCCCCGACACGATCACGTTGGCTGCAGCAACCTATCGATTCACAATCACGGGCCGCAATGAAGAAAATGCAGCAGCAGGTGACCTCGACATCAAGGACAACCTGACGATCATCGGAGCGGGGATCAATGCGACGATCATTGATGCCGCAAACCTAGACCGTGTCTTCGATCTCTATCCGAATGTGTCACTCACCCTCCGTGACCTCACGATTACTGGTGGAGCTACCGGCAGCGACACGACGAGTATCCAGGAATCCGGAGGTGGAATTCGCAGTGCCGGCAAGTTAACTCTCATTCGCGCAAAAATCTTGAACAACCGCGCCGAAGGTGGTGGCGGTGGCCTGATCGCTTTGGCGGGTTCCACAGCGACGATCCAACAATCTCGCTTTGACGGAAACGCTACTGACGGAACGCTGGATTCCGGCGGCGGCGCGATTCGAAACGAAGGAACTCTCGTAGCCAAGACAACGACGTTTATCAATAACACGTCATCAACGCGTGGTGGTGCCATCCTAAACTTAGGCATTGCGCAACTAGACAACAGCACAATCTCTGGCAACGATGCCGACGTTGGGGGCGGATGGTTCCAGGCGGCGGGACGCGCGACGATCAATAACTCCACAATCTCGAACAATCAGGCCGAGCTAAAACTGACCAGTGATGGAGGCGGTTTGTTTCAAACATCAGGCGTATTGACGCTGAAGAGCACCACGGTTGCTGAGAACTCTGCCAGTGATCGAGGCGGTGGAATTGTCAATAGCGCTGGAATCATTCGACTTGAAAATACACTCCTCGCCAAGAATTCGGCAACCACGGCGCCTGATGCAAGCGGAGCGTTTCAGTCGCTGGGTAACAACTTGATCGGTGATTCTGCAACGGCAACCGGTTTTACCAACACCGTCAAAAATGACTTGGTAGGGGTAGCGGCTGCGGACGTGGGGCTCGGCGCTCTGCAAGGCAATGGTGGCATAACATTTACTCATGCGTTGCTAGACACAAGTGTCGCGTTGAGCGCAGGCAAAGCCACTGGTCGTGACCAACGAGGTGCGCCGCGCACTTTCAGTCCGGTTACTTCCATCGGGGCTTTCGAGGCATCTCCCAATACAGTGTTTGTTCGAAATACAGCCGACTCGGCTCAAGTTCCTGCTGATGGTTGCAGTGCAGGCGATTGTTCGCTGCGCGCTGCCGTGATCGAAGGAAACACATTGGGGACCGACTATACAATTGTCGTTGAGCCTGGAACCTATGCGCTCTCGATCGCCGGACGGGACGAAGACGCTGCTGCCACGGGTGACTTGGATGTGTCGGGCTTGATCAAGATCATCGGTGCTGGTGCCGACGATACAATCGTTGACGCGAAAGGAATCGACCGTGGGGCTCATATCATTGCCAACGGTTCACTTGCCGTAAGCGACTTGAGCATCATAGGTGGCATTACCTCAGACGCGTCCACCAATGGCGGCGGCGTACTCAACGAAGGGTTGCTGACGATCATCGATTCGGCAATTCGTGGTAATCGCTCGGCAGGAAATGGAGGCGGTATTGCCAACGCCTTTGGCGCTACGCTGAATCTCAACCGAACGGTTGTGGAGAACAATTCCGCCGTCGATGGCGGCGGAATTTACAGCGAAGGCACGCTTGATGTTTCAACCAGTTCGCTGCTTAGCAACACGGCAGCGGATGAAGGCGGTGGTTTGTATGATTCGGGAACGTCGAGGTTTTCATCGAGTACGATCGCGAAAAATCGATCCAAGACCGGAGGCGGTCTCTATGGGCAAGACGGGAATGTCACCTTCATCAACTCGACTATTTCATCAAACATTGCAAGTCAAAGCATCGGCGCAGGTACGATCAAAGACGGCAAGCTGACATTTGATAGTTCAACGATTTACGGAAATGCGGCTGGAAATATTGGCGGTCTTGCTGCCAGCTTCGCCAGTCAACTTACCATTCGCAACAGCATCGTTGCCGGGAACATCGCCTTAGGATTTATTACCGATGGTGTCGGTTTCTTTGATTCCATAGGCAACAATTTGTTTGGCGACGTTGGTGATCCGGCGACCCCTGACGCTCGCGGTTTTTCCCCTTCCGACCAAACCGGCACAAGAAGCAACGAGATCGACCCGATCGTCGGAGTACTGGTAGAACTTGACAGAGAACGCGGACTGACCATGACACATGCGCTGTCGCCGACTAGCCCCGCCGTCGATGCCGGTTTAACCGATCTCCCAGTAGATCAACGCGGACTTCCTCGTCCGTTTGACGGCAATGGGGACGGGAACGCTATCTCGGATATCGGAGCTTATGAATTGGTGATCGACAAACTTGGACCGCTGGTCACGTTTGGTGATTTCGGGAAATTCATCAGTCCCGGTAGTTCGGTCCACCAAATTGAACTTGTGTTTACCGACGCCTCTGGTGTCGACCCGTTCACGATTGATGACGACGATGTCGTTGTGTCCGGCCTTATTGATCCGATAACCAATAAGCCACGATCATTACCGGCACGAGTTCGCGATGTCTTCGTCGATTCGATCACGAGAGAAACACGCGTGATCTATGAAATCACCGCGCCCGGTGGATCATGGGATGCGCAAGACGACGGGACGTATCAAGTTGGTATCCAATCGAGTCAGATTTCGGACGTAAATGGGAACTTTGTCAGTTCGCAGTCGCTTGCCTTTACGGTCGCCATCGCTGCGACCAGTTATCCGACGATTGGATCGCTTGCAGCGTCGCCTACGCCAAACTCATTGCGTCCTGACGGAACCGTCACTTTTGTTGCATCGACGATTGATGTATCCGATTTCGCAGTCAACGCACGTGTTGAACTCTATGTCGATGTCGACGGTGATGGCCGAATCAATCGTGATGTCGATTTGCTTATCGGCGACGCACCATACGATGGAACACCGTCAGCAACTTTCACCGTCGACGTCAGCGCCCTGCAGGTAGATTCTCTTCCTCGCCGTACCATAGCCATTCTCGCCGCTGTGCGAGGAACGAATGTATTGCTTGGAGCTACTAACATACTCGGCGTACCTGCGGTGACCATGGTAACGGTGATTGAAACCGCCGGACCAACAGCCAACCTCAATGCACCCGATTTTGTATCGTCAGACAGTGCCAAGGAGTATTCGTTCTCGGTAACTTATCTCGATGAGACCGGTATCGATACCACGACGCTTGGTACAGGAGATTTACAAGTCGACGGCCCCAACGGTTTTGTGACCGTTGCCCAGTTTGTTTCGTTCGCCCAATCGGCAACTCCAAAGCAACGAATCGCGACTTATAAGATCCAACCGCCTGGCGGCATGCTGTCTCCCGAGGACAACGGATTCTATTCGGTCACATTGCTAAGCGGTCAAGTTACCGATGTTAATGGAATCGCAGCAAGCAGGGCAATTCTGGGCGGATTCACGTTCGAATTTGTTATTCCTATCAACGTCACCGGAACAGTTTCTGGAAAATTCTTTGACGATGTCGATGGCAACGGTAGGCAAGACGCGAACGACAAGCCACTTTCAGGACAACGAGTATTTCTGGACCTCAATCAAAATGGGAAATTTAATTCTGGGGAGCCTGAATCGTCTACCGACGCCGTCGGCGCGTACATGCTTGCCTACCGTGGCATTCCGAACGGACGATACGCCGTTTTAGCCGATAGCGACCGTTTGATTACGAGCCCAACTGCCACCGATTTTTCCGCACAACGAATCTCAGGTTCCGCAGGTACCACAGAGGACTTTGCGATCTCACTGGATATCGGCAACTTCAATCAAGATACAAGCCCCGACATTGTTGTCGCAAATTATAACACGGGGAGTGTTTCAATCCGTATCAATGATGGAGCTGGTGGCTATTCGAATCCTGAGCTGCGACTGCCTACCGCCGCCGGTCCCTTTTCTGTGCGGACGGCAAAACTCGATGGCACAAGTGGTGACGACATTGTCGTTGTCAATCAACTTAGTAACAGCCTCACCGTTTTCTTAAACGATGGCACGGGACGGTTTTCAGTTCGACAAGATATCTCGTTAATAGGCGGTCCAGATTCTCGCAAATCGCCTAGAACCTTGACGATAGGTGACATTGACCGAGACGGGAAAGACGATCTTGCGGTTGCTCTTCTCAATTCGGTGGCGATCTTCCTGAACCGAGGAATATCTCGCGAGCAAGTCATCGCAGGCGAATCTCTATTCGCTGCACCGCGATTCTTCGACTTGGGTGCAACCCAGATCCCAGTATCGATTGCCTTCGATGACTTGGATAAGGACAAAAAACTTGACCTTGTCATCGCCACAGCATCCACGATTCCTGATATGAATCGCGTTGTCTTGTATTTCGGTAATGGTGTTAAACCGGAAACCGTCAGTACGGCCACCGGATTATTCGCGGCTCCAATCACTTTCAATATGACGAACGTACCTGTTACCGTACTGGCTGGTGACTTTGAAGGTGACTCGCTGACCGACTTGGCGATTGTGCAAAAGCGAAAGGATGAGACGAATCGAACGGGCGTTATCAATATCATTCGCAATGATGGGAGTCGAACTTTTCGGATCAGCGAGCAAACACTGGTATCAAAATCCTCGCTTACCTCTCTAGCAGCCATCGACCTTGATGGCGACAGCAATTTGGAACTGATTGCATCGACAAACGCAACTCGAAACGTTGCCATTTTCGGTCGTGCACAATCAGCCGAATTCAACGAGGAATCGAACATCCCCATAGCACAAATACCAGTCACATTTCAGTTCTCGGTAGCTACCGGTGACCTCGATGGCGACCAAAAGGCAGACGTTGTCGTTTCCGATGCGAACGGTGTCACAGTTTTAAGAAACAGTCGAAGCGGTCATGTCGTTGATCTCAATGCAAACTTGAATATTCCCAACCGTGACTTCGGATTGCAAGAGATTCCAACGTTGGATTATGGCGACGCGCCGGCAAAATATCCGGTTACACGAGCGAATAATGGCGCGAGACATATCGCAGGAACACTTACCCTGGGAACCGCTAGGGACGTTGAAATCGATGGTACACCAAGCAACGGCGCCGACAGTGATGGCATCGATGATGACGGAGTCGTCGCGTTTGCGTCGATCATTTCAAGTAGTGTCTTATCGACATCGAGTTTCTCTGTTACCGCATCGGCTTCCGCAAAGCTTGATGGTTGGATCGACTTTAACCAAGACGGCGATTGGCTAGACACAGGAGAACAGGTCTTCGCATCAAGAAATGTGGTTGCTGGAAGTAACCTGTTGAGCTTTGCGATTCCTGCCGGAGCAACCGCCGGTACTACCGCAGCAAGATTCCGGCTCAGTAGCGTTGGCGGCCTCTTGCCGACAGGTGTGGCGAGCGATGGCGAGGTTGAAGACAATTTGGTGACGATCGTTACTGGCTCTTCGTCCACGGTGCTGGATCTTACTCTACCGACCGGTGATGCGTCCGTGGGCGTTGAGGGCACTGATCTTGTCGTGCGGAAAAGCTCGCTTGTGATTCTAAAGACTCCTCTCAATAGTTTCGGTGAGTTAAATTTCGCGGGCACGTCGCTCGATGACATCTTGCAACTAACCATATTAGAGTCACTTGCTACGCGGACGCTGGAGTTCGATGGTGGTGTTGGGAAAGACCTTCTGAAGTTTGTTGAAGAAGACCAGACACTCGATCTTGCCGATACAAGACTGTCCATTCGTGATGTTGAAGCGATCGACATTACAGGCACTGGCAATAACAAACTCATCATAAGTGTTGACGGCGTGAAAGCCGCATCGACGACCACGGATACGCTGGAAGTAGTGTCCGATCTAGGCGACACCATCGCATTTGGGGCGGGTTGGAAAGTCGAATCACCGCAGTTTATTGGCGGCAAATTCACGCATTTGATCGCCGAGGCCGCGACGGGAGGAACGGCAAGAGTCGAGCTACGCAATGGTTCGATACTAACCAATCCCCTGACTCCGTTTGATGCGGATCGCGACGGCAAGATCTTGCCGCTAGATGCGCTACGTATCATTAATGAGATTCGCCGTCGCGGTAGTGGTGCGTTTACTTTGCCGACCAAAGACAGCGAGATCAGCAAGCTGTATTTCGACGTCAATGGCGACAATCGACTTACTGCTCTCGATGCCCTGCGGATCATCAACGCCATTTCTCGCAACAGCCGCAGAGCCAGTGGTGAAGGTGAATCGCTTGTAATACCGAGCAATACCGTTTCTGAATCGCAGTTTAAAAAAATTGCAACGAAAGGATCTAACTTTAGTGCATCAACTTCAATGCCGACAAAGTCGATCTATGTAGACGTGATTACTCCTGCGAGCGATGTCGCCAAGCCAGTTAGTTGGTTAGGAGACGGCACCCAGGGCACGAAGTCACCAAATACCCCGAAAAGAATGCTTTCCGCATCACTGGTGGACGAGCTCTTTGCGGATCATTTGGCACTCTCGAGCGCCACGGATTTCTAACGCGGAGTTACGCATTGTTGAATATTGAATTGGTACGTTGCCATTCTAGTGGGGCAAGTACGAATTGATCTGGATCGTAAGATGGCCTCTCCTGTCCGTCTTTTTCCTCTCGGGACGGCGGCTTTGGTACGGCTTTGTTTTTCGGCGATTTCCGAACCAGCGGCACGTTCGACAGCGGCAACGACGTAACAATACCGTGGCGCGCCTTCGCCTCCTTGAAGCTCTCGTTCAACCCACGCCGGATGCCGGGGCCGAACGAGATGTTGAAGCTATTCATCAGGCCGTCGTAGACAATTTTGTCCCTGAATGGCAGCAGAACGGTCTGCGTCAGCACCGGCAGATTCGGGCCGACCAATTCCTCGAACGCCTGGGACAAGGCAAGGACACCGTAAGCGATAGCCGGGTCCGTAGTCGAAAGAAACACAGTGTATTTTGCAAGTTCACGGAAGACGTAAAACTTGCCATGAACAAGATGTCGCCAGGAACGAACAATGTCGAGTTCGTCTTCCGCAAAGTGGGCTGGGTTTTCCGCAACAAAGACGTCGATCAGATCGAGGTTTTCAACAAAAGCGTCCCGCACCTTGAGGCGTATTTGCGGCGACAGGGCCGAAAATGCGTCCGGCGTGGCAATTTGATTGGGAATCACCTTGAGTCGCTGGTTCACAAAGAACATGATCGCCCGGTGCAATCTAAAAAAAAGATCCAGTTCCTGGGGGTCGAGTAGCATGGGACTTACCAATTCTGCACAGTGGAATGTTTAGTTGTCGCACGTTTGCTTTGGGCGATGACGCAGCGACGGGATTGCAACGTGCCCAGCGAGAAGACCGATGTAGTGACGTTCGATTAAACCACTCAATATGTGCATTGTCGTTTGGTTGGGCCTTTGGCCCGCAGGGCGAAACAGATTTATGGGGTATAACAAGGCTTCCCGCCTGGCGGTTCTCTTAAGGCAGACTGGATGCATACCCTCACTTATACAAACTAAAAACTAAAAACTAAAAACTAAAACACTCATGAAAGCACTCCTGTTAGCTGAACCGAGGTCGTGGAAAATCATCGATATTCCCGAGCCTCCTGCACCTGCGACGGGCGAGGTATTGGTACGTGTCCATCGCGTTGGCGTTTGCGGAACCGACTTGGGTGGTTACCTAGGTAAGTTCCCGTTCTTTTCTTATCCGCGTATTCCAGGGCATGAACTGGGGGTCGAGGTCTTGGAGGTCGGTGCTGGCGTCACCAACGTCAGCCCCGGAGATCGCTGTTCAGTCGAGCCGTACCTGAATTGCCAAAAGTGCTATTCATGCTTTCGTGGTTTTACCAATTGTTGTGAACGTCATAAGACGCTGGGAGTGATGTGCGACGGCGGTTTGACGGAACGAATCATTTTGCCGGCTCGAAAAGTACACCTCGCAAATCGTCTCACCTACGAACAGGCTGCGCTCGTCGAAACGTTGGCGATCGGCTGCCATGCGGTTGACAGAGGCTGCGTTAAAGCTGGCGAAAACGTGTTGGTCATTGGTGCTGGCCCGATCGGATTATCGGTGCTCGAGTTTGTGAAGCTATCCGGTGCCAGGCCAATCGTGGCGGACATTAGCGAGAGTCGCTTGGCATTTGTCAGAGATCGAATGGGCGTGCCAGACACGTTGATGATTTCTGGCGAAGCAAGCGATATCGCGACTCTTGAGACAATGACGAATGGTCAACGGGCAGATTTGATCATTGACGCGACCGGAAACAATCGGTCAATGGTTCGCGCTTTTGAATTCGCTGCCTTTGCAGGGCGAGTCGTCTATGTTGGCATCACTCAGCAGAATCTCGACTTCCCACACGCGCCAATGCTACATCGACGCGAGCTTACCATTTTGGCAAGTCGCAACGCGTTGTCGAGAGATTTTACGAGAATCATTTCGTTGATCGAAGGGGGCGAAATCGATACCAATGCCTGGATCACGCATCACGGTGCATTTGCTGAAGTGCCCGATATTTTTCCAACTTGGCTCGATCCCAACGCTGGCGTCATGAAAGCCGTCATTCACATCGACTAACTCAATTCGCGTATGTCGTTGCCTTCATCGCACCTCCGCCGGAGGTCGAAGTCAATGGCGAGTCATTCTTCGTAAGAAACTTTCATTCTCTATCCAAAACCGGTTTTATCTCGGCGCACCCCTTCCCATTTTCTTGCTCTTCCCATTTTCTTGCTCGCGTGGGAAGCCACGCCAAAAATAGTACGCGTGCTCTCCGAGCTCGCAGATCAGACAGCCAGAGCGAGCTCGGAGAGCACGCCTACTATTTTGACACGGTGAACCGCCGTGAGCGTCACGTTCCGAGATCAACCGTCAAGCCAGCTTCGCGCGGTCAGGGTCAATCAATATTACATCCACTCGCCCGCAATTAAAGCGAACCGGTAAGCATCCAGTTGCAGGCGAAAAAGGTGGCAGGCGAAAAAGGTGGCAGGAACCGAATTGGTGATTTAGGGGACTTCATTTGGAATCCGGACTTTACGCGGACGGCCTAGTATCTAGCAACAGACCATGATTCTAGTCACATCGAGTAGAATCTCAACCGGAAACCAATGCTTCCAAACGTCTTGTAGATCGTTCGTTCCTAGGCTCTTTGAAGCCGTGTGTCAGCTTGATCGCAAGA
>JAYVSE010000277.1:0-3179 GCA_043775635.1 Planctomycetaceae bacterium
AACGATTGATTAATGCTCCACGCGGACAAGCCGCATGGTAGCGAGGCTCACTCCGCGAGCATCTTCTGGTTGTGATTATAGCCCGACGGGGATAAACCCGGTCGTAGCATACGGTCGGAACAATATCGATTCAAAATTTCGCTATAAAATTCAGTGTTAATATAGCAAATTTGTAACAGGCCAGGGCAAGCCTGCGGGATTCCCTGAATGTAATATTCTTACAGCCCTGGGCTGGCAGCCTGTCGCATTGAAAATGACAGGCTGCCAGCCTATCCCACTTCAAAAATCGGACAGTTATTGATCGAACGGTCCTAAGCCTTCTTTTTACGCAATGTTCAGTGCGATTCGCTAGTCGCCGTGTTTCCAGTGGCGCTTACTCCACCGTAAGTTTGCGGCGGAATACGGTCGCACCGTTGGTGATGAAGAGGTATTCGTGATGGGGACCGGCCAGGACGCAGTTCGTAAGGAGCATCGACTTGTTCGGAGCTGGCAAAACGCCGCATAGTCGACCGGTCGGGTCGAAGACTTGTATTCCAACAGCGCTAGTCACGTAATAGCGGCCTGACTTGTCGACGGCCATGCCGTCACCGCGAGATGCGGTCAAGTAAGGTGGCGGTTCAATGGATTTAAATTCACCCTTCGGATCGATTGGCAAACGGAGTGACATCGTAGGCATTTTTGCGTCAAGCACGCCTGCGGCATTGACGCGGAATGTCCAGGCGTGCTCACCCCCGGAATCGGAAACGGAAAGAGTGCCGCCATCATTGGAAATCGCAATGCCATTGGGTCGATTGATGTCCGAATCGACGGGGGTTACTTCACCGGTTTTGATATTGATACACGTGACGCGTTGATCTTTGGTTTCTGTGATCAAGATCAGGCCGTCGGACGTCACCGCCAGATCATTCGGCGTCACGTTGGTTGCGACAACGTTGACGGTGGCTGTTTTCACGTCGATGGAAATCACTCGATTTTTTGCGCCTTGGCATCCGTACAACAACCCATCGGGGCCAAATTCCAAACCGCTGACCGCTTCTTTGACCAGTTCGGAACGAGTGCCGTCAATGACGCTGATGCGATAGACAGCCGGTGCCTTCATGTCCGAAAAATAAAAGTTCCCTTGAGCATCGGTGCAAGGCGCGTCGGCGAAGCCTAAATTGTCAGCGACAACTTCCCACGATTGACCAGGGATCAGCAATCGCAGTAGTGTTAAGTCACCTTTGAGATCGCCTTTGCTATCGAGCACCGGTTGATACTTTTCGTTGCGCCAGAGCCATTTCATCGCTTCGGGAAACCTTGATCCGCCAAAATCGGGCCCGTGCGTGTAGCCTTCCGCCCAGTCGAAGCGGGTGTCATAGCCCATGTACGATAGCGAAGAAGCCAGCATTTGATTTGCCAAAGGCCAACTCCCGAATGCGTTGTCGAGATCACCGCTTGTATCCGCCAAATAAACTCGCAGTGGCTTCGGTTCAGTCTTGCGGACAAGCGAAGAATAGACGTTGCCACCGCGAAGCTGAGTAAAGCTGCCAACGTTGGAATAGATTTTTTGAAAAGCGTCAGGGCGCTCCCATGCCGCTGTAAAGGCGCAAATGGCACCAGAGCTTGAACCGCCGATCGCACGCATCGCTGGGTCAGGCGACAGGTGGTAGCGTTTTTCGACTTCGGGGAGAATTTCTTCGAGCAAAAAACGCGTGTATCGATCACCTAAGCTGTCATATTCGAAGCCTCGATTCGACGGTTTTTCACGCGGGCCGCGAGGTTTTGACGAATCGCTTCCTGGGTTGATGAAAACGGCAATGGTCGGAGGCATATCGCCACGAGCGATGAGATTGTCGAACACGACTGGAACACGCCAACGTCCCTTTACATCGGCAAAGCGGTCGCCATCTTGAAACACCATCAGCGCAGCAGGTTGTTCTTTTTTGTATTGCGCGGGAACGTAGATCGACCAGTCGCGAATCGTATTTTCAAAAATCTGCGATTCCCAGGCAGGCATGGACTCGATCTTGCCTTGAGGTACATCGTCTCGTACAACGGCTTCCGCATGGGGCTGCCACTCTGGCGAAGTTTGAGTCGGTGGATGCTCGGTCGTCTCGGTGTCATTGGACCAAAGCCAACGCATGGCTTCAGGCAATTGGTCACCGCCCCAAGTGCCGCTATGCCCGCCCTCGGTCATCACGAATTTGTGTTCGTAACCCGCGAATTTCAAGGCGGCGGCGAGACCTTGATTAGCAAGCGGCCAATTCCCAAAGAGATTGCTGAGATCGTCCTTGCCTTCCTGCAAATAGACTTTGATCGGCTTGGGGTTCGATTTTGATTTGCGAACTAGACCTGGGTAAGCCCATCCGCCGCGAATGTTCGTAAAGCTACCGATGTGGCTAAGTACTTTGCCGAATTGATCAGGCTTTTCCCAAGCGACGGTAAACGCGCAGATACCACCGGAAGAGATTCCACAGACCGCTCGTTGCTTCGGGTCGGTGGAAACGCTAAGCCCCTTCAGTGCAACAGGTAGAAACTCGTCATGCAAAAATTTTGCATATCGGTCGCCCATCGAATCGTATTCAAACGAACGATTGCTGCGATCAATCGCGCCTGGCTTGGTGGGGGCAATCGTGCCGGGGTTCACGAACACTGCGATGGTGACAGGCATCGCGTGTTGATGGATCAGGTTGTCGAATACAATTGGAACACGGAAAGGCCCATCAAGCGTTGCATAATTCTTCCCGTCCATGAACACCATCAAGCTGGCAGGTTTATCAGCCTCATACTGGTCCGGAACGTAGACGCTGTACTCGCGAGTGGTACCTGGAAAAAGCTGACTGTCAACAAACACGCCGGTGGTTACTTTTCCTTGCGGAACGTCTGTCTTTACTTGGCGATCAGGATGATCAGGTCGAAGTCCGTCCGCAGCGTACAGCGGTGCGAGGAGCAAGAAGGCAAGGAGAGCCAAGGAGCTTGAAAGTTTCATGGTATGATGCATTCAAAGGCGTCTGGATTGAATGGTGAGGTGAGTTCTGCTGTTTGCGGTAGTTGATCATCGTTCAGTTCCCCACCATTCACAAGCACCGCCAATGAAGCACGCGGTCAAGCCGCTTGGTAGCGAGGCGCACTCCGCTGCGACCTTGCTCAGAGACCAGTGGTGCCTTTCGCACCGCGAAAGAGCACTCTTTCGCGGTGCG
>JAYVSE010000278.1:0-24362 GCA_043775635.1 Planctomycetaceae bacterium
CTCTCCGAGCTCGCTCTGACTGTCGAATCTGCGAGCTCGGAGAGCACGCCTACTTCCCACGCGACTGGCTCGCGGGACGACAATGCCAACATCAACAACGTGAGGCTATGACCATCCCACTCATTAATCGAGCGATACTTAGCATAGAATGCAGGGCTCAATACACACGCATGGCCTCGCGATGAAGTTTCTATTAGCGTTCTTTATTTTCTTGACGATTGCGACGAGCTTGACGATTGCGTCTAACAACGACGTTGCTTCGTTCTATCGAGGTGTCAATCTTGCGGGAACTGCGATTTCTATAGATGGCCACGATTGGCTAGCGGGTGACGACGCATCGGTTCGAGTTGTCGGCAACGCATTCGAAAACCAGAATGTTGCGTTGATACCACGAACGGATCCCGCACGGACTTCTATGCTACGCAGCAGCCGCTGGGGCGGAAACCTCGATGTCGAATTGATGAGCATTCCTGAAGGTTTGTATCAAGTCTTTGTTTACGCTTGGGAAGACAATCAAACCGAAGATTTTCAATTGCTGATCAACGACCGCCAAGTTATTGAAAGATTCAGCAGCGGACCGGCTGGCAATTGGCATCGACTGGGACCTTTTCCTGTCGAAGTGAAAGCCGAGATCATCAAGATTTCCGCGCGAGGCGGAGCAGCGAACTTGTCCGGAATCGAACTTTGGGCAGGCCGTGGACCTCTGCCGTCGATCACTCCCAATGGCTTTGTCAGCGAACCAACGGATGAACAGCTTACGTTTTTTGAAACCAAGATTCGACCGCTGCTTGTCGATCACTGCTACGACTGCCACAGCGCAGGCGCCGAGGAACTTGGCGGCAGCTTGTTGCTCGATTCTCGCAAGGGCATCATTGTGGGTGGCGATACTGAACCGCCCGTCATTGCTACTGACCCCGATCAAAGCCTAATCGTTCGTGCGGTCTCTTATAATGACGTTAAGTTGCGAATGCCTCCCGATGAGAAATTGTCAAACGATGAAATCGAATCGCTGAAGGCATGGATCAAGATGGGCGCTCCCGACCCGCGCGACGCGGACACGATCGAGGCCTACCGAAACCGGACGGCCATTGACTTTGTCGCGGGAGGTAATTTTTGGTCGTTGCGCCCCATCACGGCTCCGAGCATACCATCGGTTCGCGATAAAAATTGGCCTGTCAGCGAGCTGGACGGTTTCATCCTGTCGAAAATCGAATCGAGCGGTCTAACCCCCGCCGCTGATGCGGACAAACGAACACTCATTCGGCGTGCAACATTTGATCTGATCGGATTGCCGCCGACGCCCTCCGAGATCGTATCCTTCGTCGCTGACACTTCGCCCGATGCATTTGAAAACCTAATTGATCGATTGCTCAGTTCGCACCACTATGGCGAACGCTGGGGACGCCATTGGCTCGACGTCGTTCGCTATAGCGACACGGCGGGCGACAATTCGGACTTCCCCATTCCACAAATAGTACGCTACCGAGACTGGGTCATCGATGCCTTCAATCGCGATCTTCCCTACGACGATTTTGTTCGTCAGCAGCTTGCAGGAGACCTGCTTCCCCATGATTCGTTGGATGACAAGAACGCGAAAACGATCGCAACGGGCTACATCGCCGGGGCTCGTCGATTTGGGTCCCGCGTTGACGACTACCCACAACACCTAACCATTGAAGACACCATCGATAATGTCGGGCGTACCTTTCTTGGGGCTACCATCAACTGCGCTCGCTGTCACGATCATAAGTTCGATCCGTTCTCCAACGAAGATTATTATGCGTTGTATGGCATCTTCAACAGTACAAGGTATCCCTGGCCTGGAATTGAGTTGGATCAGAAACAGCGAGACTTGATTCCTTTAGTTGATGACCAGTATTCCAAGACACCGCTTCCGATTGAACAGGCCTATGCAGTATGTGATGCGAAAGTGATCGAAGATTCACCCGTTCAAATCAAAGGAAATCCTTCGAAAGTTGGCGGCATGGTGCATCGTCGTTTTCTGTCCGTATTCGGTGGGCAGCCGCTTCGCCCCGATGATTCGACAAGTGGACGCTTGCAGCTTGCGGAGTGGATCGTCGAGCCAAACAATCCGCTTGCAATGCGCGTCATGGTGAATCGAATTTGGTTGCACCACTTTGGAAATGGTTTAGTTCCTACGCCCAACGATTTTGGTCGACAAGGGAAAGCGCCAACGCACCCTGAGCTTCTCGATTGGCTTGCGTTATCGTTTCGTGACTCCGGTTATTCGATCAAAGCGTTGCATCGAACTATCATGCTGTCTCGCGTCTATCAACTCGCCAGCCAATTGAACGCATCGGCGGCAGACCATGACCCCAATAATGAATTACTGACCACGTTTCCTCGCCGTCGACTGGACGCCGAATCGATTCGTGACACCTTGCTAACACTCGGTGGATCCATGGACCTATCACGGCCAGGACCGCATCCATTTCCACCGCAATCCGAGTGGAAATTTACTCAACACAATCCATTCAAAGCCGTCTACGATACGAACCACCGTAGCGTCTACATGATGACTCAGCGCATCCAACGGCATCCGTTTTTGGCCATTTTTGACGGCCCCGACGCGTCGGTTAGCACTCCTCAACGGCTGACAAGCACAACTCCAATACAGTCCCTATATTTCCTCAATGACCCCATGGTTCACGAACAAGCGAATCGATTCGCAGTTCGAATCATCGAGTCGTCCGCTAATGACGACAAGAGATTGTCGTTCGCTTTTCTTCATGCGTTAGGTCGAGAACCAACCACCGAAGAAACGAAAGGGACTATTGCATTTTTAGAACAGACGCGATTGGAAACGACGGGCGAAATCCGAAGCCAAGCTGCCACCGAAGCCGCTTGGCAGGCAATGGTCCGTGTGATCTTCAAACTCAATGAGTTCGTTTATGTCGATTAACAGAAACTTTGATCGTCGCGCAGTACTGCACAGCTTGGTTGGCGGTTCGATGCTACTGCCTGGCATCGTTTCGCAAATGCTGGCCAGTGAAACCGCATCTGCTGCCAATGCAACGGACCCGCTGTCACCAAAAGAGCCGCATTTTCCCGCCAAAGCCAAGCGTGTCATTTTCATTTTTTCTAACGGCGGTGTGTCTCACATGGACACGTTCGACCACAAACCGGAATTACTCAAGGCCGATGGCAAAAAGACTGGCGTCGGCGGCGGACTGTCGAATCAACAGCGAATCTTACTTAAACCGCTATGGGAGTTTCGCCCGGGTGGGAAATGTGGCACGCTTGTCAGTGATCTGTTCCCAAATGTGCGTGACCAAATGGACGATATTTGCGTGATCCGCTCCATGAAGTCCGACGACAATGAGCACTATCAAGCAACCTTGGCAATGCACACGGGATCGTTCTTTTTCTCTCGCCCATGTATCGGTTCCTGGGTCAGCTACGGTCTTGGAACGGTCAACCAAAACTTGCCATCGTTCATCGTCCTTGCCGCCCAAATGCCTTACGCGGGAACGCAAGTCTTTGCGAACGATTTTTTGCCTGCCTATCACCAAGGCGTTCGCGTCGTGCCAGGCCCAGAGCCGATCGCGAACTTGCAACCACGATCGAAGCAATCGTCCCAACAACGGGAACTTGGTTTTGCGGCCTTGTTGAATTCAAAGCATCTCAGCGAGCGTGCTGCGCAGCAGGAGCTTGCCGCTCGTATGCAAACGTTTGAAACGGCGTTTCACATGCAGACCGAAGCGACCGAAGCATTCGATCTTTCAAAAGAATCAGTCGAGACGCTTGATCTTTATGGTCTCAAGCCAGGACAAACGGATGGCTTTGGTTGGAAATGCCTCGTCGCACGCCGTCTTGCGGAGCGCGGCGTCAGGTTCATCGAGCTGATCGATGGCAGTTCAAGTCACAATTGGGATCAGCACGGCGACATGGCCGAGCATGCTGAGCATGCCAAAGTGATCGACAAGCCGATCGCTGGCCTGTTGCGAGATTTAAAACGAACCGGATTACTGGATGACACGCTGCTGGTCTGGACGACCGAGTTCGGACGCACTCCTGGTGTGGATGGCGACAAAGGTCGCGGCCATCACAGCGCCTGTTTCTCTTCCTGGATGGCGGGTGCCGGCGTGAAGCCAGGAATAGCGTACGGGGCGACCGATGATCTCGGTGCAACCGTCGCGGAAAACCAAGTTCACGTCCATGATTTCCATGCAACCATTTTGCATCTACTCGGCATCGACCACACGCGTCTCACCTATCGCCACGGCGGCCGGGACTATCGCCTGACCGATGTCCATGGCAATGTTGTCAAAGATATATTGGTTTAGGGTCCGCGATAGATCCCTCGGCAACCGCGTTAAAAATTTAACGCAGTGGGTCTTGCCGTTACTCGCCGATGCGTTAATATATTAACGCACGCTGTTGTGATTGCTGATGGATGCGTTTTACAATTAAAAATTAAAAATTAAAAATTACTCGCTAGAGGAACTGCTCATGCCTGAATCGTCTGAACTCAGTCGTCGCGAGCGACAGATCATGGATGCAGTCTTTGCGATCGGGGAAGCGACGGTCAACAAGGTCGTCGAAGCCATCCCTTCGCCGCCGACGGCGATGGCGGTGCGAAGATTGATGCACATTCTGGAGGAAAAAGGCTTTCTGCGACGGAGGCAGAGTGAGAAAGAAGTGATCTATGTCCCTCGCCAGTCGAAGGATAAGGCCGGGCGGAGTGCGCTCGAAAATGTGTTGGAAACTTTCTTCGGCGGGTCCTTGGCAGAAGCGCTCGCCGCGCATCTGCATTCACGTAAAGACGCTGTGACCGCCGACGAACGCGAGCGTCTGATTGCTTTGATTGAACAGACAAAGCAGGAGGGCCGCTGAGATGAATCGGACTTTATTTTCTGCGGCCATCGGGTTGTTCGCCTTGCTATTGGGATCCGTCATCGCCATTCCATTAGCAATGCTGGCTGCGGCGGATGATCATTGGAATCCACCGCACGCGGCACACATCCGTGCCAACGACTTCTCCGCCTACTGCGTCCATGACGATAAGGAGACGATGTTCGTCATTGCGTATCACGGCGACTTCAGCTCGGCGACTGAAAGCTCAGCGAACGCTAAGACACGTTCATGGACCGACTCCGGCACGCTCACCATGAAGAAACCCGGCATCGCGATCGGCTTTCACCGCACCCATACGTCACCGAACAAAGTCACTATCTTCACAACGCCGTCTGAAGGTCGAGACCTCGCCAAGCCTGCGCCGCCTCCGAGCGAGTTCGGCCAAACAGAATACGATCTCACCAAGGGGCGCGTTTTCGTGCTGAACGACAGTGGGGCAGTCCGCCAGTTCGACATCGCCACACCGCTCGTCACGGACCAATCCTCCGCGAATAAGCTCGCCGCGCTCATTGCCGCGATACCGCCTCAGGAAAGAGAAGCTATCGATATCCCCGATGACCAATACGTGAAGTCCGGCTTCCCGTTGGACGAGTTAGCCGGGGATGGCGTGATGTGGAACGACGTGCAAAACGGTCTGTCATTGGGATATCGCATCTCGGGCGACGAATGGCGTGTGCTTGGCAAGGAAGTGACGGTCGAGTTGTGGGTACGGAATCCGGGCGATATGGATGTGAAGTTTCAAAGCAACATGCGTTCCGACATCGGACTGCGGTTGACGTTGAAGGATGAGACGGGCGTGAATGGCGCGAAGGAATGGGAGCACCAGTCGCACATCGTGCCCAGCGACGTGCCGCCAATGGGCGAGCTTCGCCTGTTGCCACCTGGACATGCGTTCAAAGTGAAGGAGTTCGCCATCTCGCTGTTGCGGCCCGAGAATGATGTGTCGGGAATCAAAGGCCACTTTTTCCCTATCGAACCGGGTGCCTATAACTTTCGCTGCGAGCTGGAACTGCCGGGCTTTACCGCAGTGGGCGAAGGTGGCAAGCAACTCACGCCTGCCGCTGACGAATGGACGGGCAAGCTCACGACTCGCGGGTTGTTGAAGATCATGGTCGTCGCAACGGATGCACCAGCGTCAAAGCCTCGCATGAAGTCGGTGGAAGTACGCATCAGCAAAGACGGCGAAATTTCACTCGAACGTGTGAAGCTGCCGCTAGGTGAGTTGAAGACGCGGGCCGCGAGGAATGCGAATAAGCGGTTCATGATTTCTGCGGATGAGGATGTGCCCTACGCTAAGGTCGTCGAAGTCGTGGAGTCGTTGAAAGCTGCGGGCGTCACGGAGTTTTCATTTACAGAGGCCCGCGTCGGTGATGGCAAGTATCGCGTGGCGAACCTGCAGGCGACTTACAAGTTCGACGACAAACACGGCTTCTCCATTTGCCGACCGAGAGGGCACGCGCAGTGGTTCACAGTGAGCTGGCCTGCCGAGGGAAATCGTCCGTCGTGCGCGCTGAGAACTTACCCTAATGTGAGCGACCAGACCGACGGCAAATGGGCCGTGGTGTGGGAGCCGGACACGGATGTATTGTGGTGGGTGGATGATGCCGACGTGGGGAAAATGACGCTCACCGATCCCTTCCGCGTCATCGTGGACCGCGAAGGACGAACGAACAGTTTCTCGCGCGACTTCGGTCTGCCCGAAGAAGTGAAAACGGAATTCCGCCGACTGGGCTTCGTCATCGGTCGTGACAAAACGCCAGCGCTCGAAGTAGTCATTGGCGGCAACTCGGGAGGAGGTCAGACCATCGTCTCTGCGGAGTTCGGGTGGTGGACTGTCGAGGGCACCGTGACGGATGCGAATGGCAAGCCGCTCGCGGATGTGCCGGTGCGAGTGAGCTCGAATCAAGTACTCAAGACCGAGAAGACGGACGCGAAAGGAAAATACCGCGTGAGTTTTTCAATGAATCTCCAACAACTCGCGAAGTGGCGTGGAGTCACGGTCGAGCGAGTGCTCGAAGGCTTCACCGAGCGCGACATGGCGCAGGCGGGTAAGTTCAACGCGCTGCTCCGAATTGACGAACAGCCGCAGTTCGTACGGCTCGCGGACGACAACAATTTTCAGCCCGGCCCGATTCCGCGTTTCACCGAGAACGACCTACTGCCCAGCCAGCAAAGCGTAACCCCAGGCAAGCAGGGCCGCGCGGATTTCGTAATGCTCAAAGCGAGCGAAATCGTTGGCGGGGATCGCCCGATCGACGCAATTGTCTCAGAACAGATTCGATACGTTGGGATTGATGGTCGCCTTTCAGACTTAAGTAGCAATCAACCTGAACATGTCATGCCTTTGATCAGCGACAACTGGGGATCGCACTTTCGTTGGCGAGGTGTCGGTGAGATGCCGGTTTCCGAGCGAGAAAAATTAACATCGATCGTTGAGCAGGCTCATCAAAAACATCGACTTGTTCGGTTTTGGGCAATTCCGGACAACGAGGTGATGTGGCAAGCGATGCGCGACGCTGGCGTGGACTTAATCAATACCGATAACCTAGAAGGCCTCAGTCGTTTCTTACACGCGCAAGACTAGAAATGTTGACCACGAAAATCACGAAAAACACGAAAGTCTGGAAATTTGTCCTCGCAAATCACAAACTTGCGTCTAAGCAATTCAGGAAAATTCATCCCAGCAATGGTTCAGACTGAATGCTGTCAGTCATTGTTTCCTAAATTAGAGGCCAACGTTTTAGCTAACGTCAAAGGTCCACGCGACCGTCCTCGAGCGGCACGTAAATTGACGGGCCTGGACGTCAGGCGTTGGAGCCGAAGAACGCCGCGTTCACCGGCTCGCGCCTAAAGCTGGCATGTTAAAAATTTGGTATTGTGGGTCAAGAAGCCTTTGCACAGATTTACTTTCATTGTCTCGCCGCGAGCGGAGCTTGTCTCCGTCGGGCCATGATCAGAAAATGATCGTGCAGCGATGCGTATAACGATCGATTAGCGCTCCACGCGGACGAGCCGCATGGTAGCGAGGCTCACTCCGGCAGCATCTTCTGGTTGTGATTATAGCCCGACGGGGATAAACCCCGTCGTAGCTTGCTAAACTTTTTCACCAACCAGACGAGCTGGAATGGCGTGGAATTAGTGAAAATGCGAAGCATTTTGTTAGCGGTGCGGCGCGAGCCGCCCGGTATTTTACGTGGTTTTTTCGACCTGGCACCGGACGGCTCGCGCCGTTCCACTTACTTAAGTCCAAGCCATTCCAGGCCCATCAAAAATATTTTCAAGAGAAAACGGATTGAACGGCAAAACACGAATCAGCCGACTTCGAGATTGGCTAAGCACGAGCGATGTCGCGGGAGTCCTCGTTACTGACGAGATGAATGTTCGATACCTGACGGGTTTTACAGGCGATAGCACTTACCTACTTGTGACGCCGACATCGGCCTTGATACTTAGCGACCGACGATACGAAACCCAGTTGGCTCAACAGTGTCCCGATCTCGCAGCCCTGGTGCGCGGCCCCGAGCGAAAAATGATCGATCTCGTCAAGGAAGCCATTGACGCGACTGCAATGAAGCGTCTTGGACTGGAAGCGGGCGCGATTACCTGGGAACTTCAATTGCTGCTCTCTCAGTCGGTCCCCCTTGTCGAACTGGTTGCGATTGGCGATCCCGTCGGGGCACTACGAATGCTCAAAGACGACTCGGAATTGGCCATTCTCAAGCGTGCCATCTGGATCGCCGAAAGAGCCTACGAATCTGTTCGCGCCAAGCTTCGCCCGTCGCTGACTGAACTTGATGTCGCTCATGAGCTGGAGATTGCGATTCGAGAGCTTGGTGGAGAAGGTTGCGGTTTCGCCCCGATCGTGGGTGCGGGTGTTGGCAGTGCTTTACCACACTATCGCCCCGGAAGCATTCAAATCGGCGGGAATAAAACGCTGTTGATCGACTGGGGAGCCAAGTATTGTGGGTATACAAGTGATCTGGCGCGGACGCTGCATCGTGACCACCCACCGGCCGGTTTCGAGGCAGCTTACGAAGCCGTGCTCGCCGCCCATGCGAAAGCGCTAGAGACGATTCGAAACGGTGTGAATGCCAAGGATGTCGACCAAGCTGCGCGGCAAGTCCTAGAGAATGCCGGACTTGGCCCGATGTTCAAACACGGGCTCGGCCATGGAATCGGCCTCCGAATTCATGAAGCACCCCGCATGGGTGCCACGAGTGAAGAAGTTTTGGCGACTGGGATGGTGGTTACTGTCGAACCAGGGGTTTATCTTGAGGGGAATTTCGGAATTCGTATCGAAGACGATGTTTTAGTCACTAAAAATGGCTGCGAATTGCTGTCGTCGCTTCCCCGAGATTTCGCCGCAGGCCGGTTTTCGATGTAATTCCCTTGTTTTAACAGTGGCCTCGATCGATTTGAGAACTTGCGTTAAAACGTGTCTAATGCAGTGAGGACGCGATCGACTTACTTTGGACTAACGAGATATGAAAACAGGCGGCGAATCTGGCGGAGATGTGTTTGATCCCGATCGGCTACGTCAGTTGATCGAGTTGATGGAGGCTCATAACCTCGCGGAAATCGATCTCCAGCGAGGTGACGAGAAAGTTAAACTTCGTCGCGGTGGTGAATTTGTGCAGGCCGCTCCCATGGCACCTGTAAATATTTCTGCCGTGCCAACGATTGGCGGTATACCAGCGGCACCCGTTGGCGACGGCCCCAACATCGTTACTATCAAAGCACCGATGGTGGGAACCTTTTATGGTCGCGCCAACCCACAATCCGAAGCATTCGTGAAAGTTGGGCAACGAATCTCCGCAGACTCGATTATTTGTATCATCGAAGCGATGAAAGTTTTCAACGAGATTCCAGCGGAAGTAAGTGGTCTGGTCGTTGCCGTTTTGATCGACAGTGAACAACCGGTCGATTTTGGAAGACCGTTATTTAAAGTCGACACGTCTGCATAGCGGTCGCAGTCAGACCCCCGCAGCCGTGTTTACGTTTTTTCATCATTCGCACACCATAACTTTCCGCTTCCCGAAACGATGTTCAACCGAATTTTAATCGCCAACCGAGGTGAAATCGCCTTGCGAGTCGTTCGTGCTTGTCGCGAAATGGGGATCCAATCGATCGCTGTCTATAGCGAAGCTGACAAAGATTCGATGCATGTAAGGCTTGCTGACGAAGCTTATTGCATCGGCCCGGCGCGAAGCGCCGACAGCTATCTTCGGATCGACCAAATCATCAGCGCTGCCGAAGTGGCCGGTGCCGATGCGATTCACCCTGGCTACGGTTTCCTTTCGGAAAACGCTCATTTCAACGAAGTCTGCCGCAGTTGCAAGATCGACTTCATCGGTCCGACGCCTGAGGCGATGGAGAAACTTGGTGACAAGAACACCGCGCGATCAATCGCGATTGCCTCGGGTGTTCCCGTGGTTCCCGGCAGCGCTGGCCTGATTGAGTCCGACGCCGAAGCAATTCGCGCGGCAAAAGATATCGGCTATCCAGTACTAATCAAAGCCACGGCCGGTGGCGGTGGCAAAGGGATGCGCGTGGCAACCGACGAGTCAATGCTCACTACCGCCATCCAACAAGCTCGTACCGAAGCCCAAGCGGCGTTTGGCAACGGAGGTGTATATCTTGAGCGGTATGTCGATCGACCACGACATATCGAAGTCCAAGTCGTCGCCGACCACCATGGCAACGTCATTCACCTTTTTGAACGCGATTGCAGTGTGCAACGTCGCCATCAAAAATTGATTGAGGAAGCACCAAGTTTCACGCTGTCCGCCGATCGCCGAGCTGCCATCTGTGGAGCTGCCGTACAAATGGTACGAGGGGCAAGCTACACCAACGCCGGCACCGTTGAATTCATTGTCGATCAGCAAGACAACTTCTATTTCATTGAAGTAAACGCGCGAATTCAAGTGGAGCATCCCGTTACCGAAATGGTGACAGGCATCGACCTGATCAAAGAGCAAATTCAGATCGCTGCGGGGCAAAAGCTTTCCCGAACTCAAGATCAAGTGAAATGTGTGGGCGCGGCGATTGAATGCCGCATCAATGCCGAAAATCCTGATAAGAACTTTCAGCCCAATCCTGGCAAGATCACCAGCATGTTTGCCCCTGGCGGCCTGGGCGTGCGATTTGATTCCCATGCATACTCTGGCTACACCGTACCGCCAAACTATGACTCGATGATTGGAAAATTGATCGTCTATCGTCCGACGCGAGAGGAAGCAATCATCACCATGCGGCGAGCCCTGATGGAACTGCAAGTCCAAGGGATTGCAACCACGGCTTCGTTCCATCGACGCGTCCTTGAGCACCCCGAATTCGTGGCTGGCCGATGCGATACTAAGTTTGTCGATCGCGAGCTAATCGCTTCTTGAAACCCGCACCACTCGCCCTTTTAAATCAAACTAAATATGCACAATCAACACAATCTTGATATTAAGCGAGTCGCCATTCTTTTCGCGGGAGGTCCTGCGCCTGCTGCTAATGCGGTCATCAGTACTGCTGCGTTCTCATTCCTTGAAGAAGGCGCCCAAGTCTTCGGCATCAAACATGGCTATAGCAGATTAGCCGACTACAGCGCCGCGTCTCCGCTGCAAGAAGGAGTGGATTACATCCGCTTCAATCATGAAATATTGACCCATGCCCGTACCAGTCGTGGCATCATGATTGGTACTGCTCGAACCAATCCAGGCAAACACGTCAGCAGCCCAGAGCACCTCAAAGACGCCGAGCTCGTCGCTCCGCTGCGTCGTGTTTACGAGGGACTCTGTTCCCTGGAGGTCGACGCGTTGATTTCGATCGGTGGCGACGACACGCTCAAGACGGCGAACAAGCTGAAGTTATTTCAGGATGGTTTGCCATCTCAGGCTCGTCGCTTTCCGATCATCCACTTGCCCAAAACGATCGACAACGATTACATGGGTATCGATTTCACTTTCGGCTACTTCACCGCCGTGGAAACGCTCGCCGAAGAAATCCGCAATCTCAACTTCGATGCGGCTGCGGGACGTTCGTATTTCTTGTGCGAAGCGATGGGACGAAGCGCCGGATGGCTCGCCTATGGTGCCGCCATTGCCGGTGAAGCGAGCATGGTTCTGAGCGTTGAGGACATTCGCGGTGAATTGGCCGACACCGAAGTAGTCAATGAACAAACCGGCGAAACACGAAAGGTGATCGCCATCGACAAGTTTATCGATCGCATGGTCGATATGATGATTGCCCGCGAACGAGAAGGCCGTCAATATGGAACGATCGTCATTGCCGAGGGGCTAGCCGAATTCTTGCCTGCTAGGTCACTCGAAGGCGTTGGCCGCGATGACCACGGCCACATTAACATTTCGTCGATCCACCTCGCGTCAAAGATCAGCGGCATGCTGGGGAAACGTTACACCGAGCGCACGGGAAAGAGCCGCAAAATCAACGGCCTGCAACTCGGCTACGAAGCTCGCTGTGCCGCCCCACATGCCTTCGATGTGATCCTCGGATCACAACTCGGCGTTGGTGCCTATCGCGCTTTGGTGGAGAACAAGCTCAACGGAGTGATGGTTTCGGTCAGTGGTCAATTTGATTTGCATTTTGTTCCCTTCAGTGACCTCGTCGACCCCAACACGCTCGTCACCAAGGTCCGCTACATCGAACCCAAAAGCGATTTTTACCGCTTGGCTAGGTTCCTAGAAACCTGTATCGATAGCTAAGACGAATTCCTAGAAAAAAAAAGCGAAACACTGTACAATCAGTTCGTTAACCCTTTCTTCGTCGCCTTATCAATCGCGTATCCGTTTATCGCTGACCCCCTTTTGCGAGTTGACCCATGATTCGACGGCTTTCGGCACGTCTCAGCCATACGGATTGGCTACCACTTCTTTGCGTTGCGTGCTTTTTGTTGGCCGGTCCCAAGCCAGCCCACGCGTTCAAGCCGGAGGATCCGGAAGTTCGGACGATGGTGGATCGTGGTGTTCGTTACCTCGAAGGGCTGTCCGAAGAACAAATAAAAACCGCGCAGTGGGGAGGTGGCGATGGCCAGGTTATCCTCGTGGCCTATGCGCATCTAAAGGCCGAGCACAATGTAGACGCACCGATCATCAAGTTGGGCCTGAAGAATGCAATGTTTTTCGTGAGCGATGTCAAGAAAAACAATGGGAATCTTACTCATGGAGTCAAGACACTTTACGAAGTTGCGGTGGCAATTCTGTTTTTGGCCGAACTTGATGCTGTGGGTTACAAGGACGAGTTGCGAAGCTTGGGGCTGGGAATGGCAGAACTCCAAATGACTCACGGAGGCTACGGCTATCCCAAAGAGCCCAATGGAGATGTTTCGATGACCCAGTACGTTGCACTCGCCATGTGGACACTCGATCGGGCTGGCGTCGAGCTACCGTTAAATCGTGTGAAGTCGATGGTTAGTTGGCTGGCGCGCGTTCAGGATGTGAGCGGTTCGTGGCCATACAAGGGTGAAGATCCAGGACCCGGAAAGCCGCTGAAAGTTCAGCCTGCCTTTGAGATGTCTCTGTCTACCAGCCTGGCTGGAGGAAGCAGTATTTTGATCGCCTCAGACATTTTCCGAGTCTGGGGGAGGAACACTAAGGGAGACAATGGCGTTGAGGGCCTGCCGAAAGCATTAAAAATTCTCGAGCAAGAATCGCTTCAAAGCGCTCGCATTAAACAGGCTCCCCTGCCGCGAGATGCGATCCTCGGGGTTATCAATCGATTGGATGGCTATCGGAAGCAGAACACGATCAAACGAACCTCTCAGGTGGATTGGTATTACTACATGCTCTATACACTTGAACGGTATGAGAGTTTCATGGAGCTTGCGATTGGTAAAACCTCCCAGTCGGATTGGTACGATGAGGGTGTGCGAAGCTTGATGAGCCTTCAAGATTCAACGGGCGCTTGGGGCGTCAAAGATAAGTCATGGAACGAGCCGCCGGCTTGCACTGCGTTCGCAGTTCTGTTTTTGATCCGCAGCACCAAAAAATCGATTGGTGCCGCGTTAACGGGAAGTCTCGCTGGCGGATACTTACTTCCCAAAGACACAACCAAAATTGTCCTTGACGGGACGCAAATCAAAGGGGAGCCGGCCGCTGCCGCAGTGACAGACCTGCTAGACCTTTTGGAAGGCGATAATGCGGTTTCTGCTGATGAGTCGTCGATTCCTGAAAACCTCAAGCTTGAGACCGATCCAGCCCGTCGCCGTATACAGTTGGCGAGGCTTGAACGACTGGTGCGTGGTAGTAATTCGTGGCAAGCACGTCGAGTTGCGGCAAGGTTGCTCGGACAAAGCGACGATTTAAGTGTCGTGCCTTCTCTTATTTTCGCGATCAGCGACCGAGATACAAAAACGCGTGCTTATGCGCTCGACGGGCTGCAGTTCATCAGTCGACGATTTAGCGATTTTGGTGTGACCAAAGTCGATGGCCACGACAATATCCGTCGCACGCAACAAGCTTGGGTCAGTTGGTACAAAACAATTTATCCCAACTACATCTTCTTGGATGATGGTTTATGAAGCGATTGCAGCAGACTTACCAAACCTCCGTTCACTTGCTAGCCTTCTCGATTCTCATTGCATTTTTGGTTTACTTAATTGCGATTTTTCACCCGTACTCCAGGCCTGTAGACATCGCGGCACCCATACCGATGCCAGCGGTTCACGCGTGGGTTGCCCTCCAAGCATTTGCTTTGACGGTTATAGGATTTGTCGTTGGCAGTCTTGTCGCATTGGCATTGCCGCGAGTGGGGCTCGCGGTCGGAGTCGGGGTTACTTTGGCCGGTGCGGCCACGTTCATTCTTGACGTGTTCATGTTCAACATGATCGGTGAACGTTTTTTGTCACCGACGACAGCCAAAATCATCCGCGAGCTGATTCCAGGGATCGTGGCAAACTTCAATTCAGCGATGTTCTGGGCTATGTTGATTTCTGGTTTGGCTACCATTGCAATCGTGATCGGTGCATATTGGAGTGCTCGATACATTGCAAACGAAATCGCGAACGACTCACGGCGATCATCTGCCTGGGGCCCTGTCGCGATGGGCGCCTTGATGATTGGCGTTGCGGCTGCGTACCCTCTTTTTACGCTTAGTACGACTCTCCATTGGATGCGAATGAGCTCGGATCGGCAGCCGATATTCGCGACGGCGTTAGTTCGGCACAACGACCGCGGCGTCTCGCCACCCACCGGTGAAGAGAAGCTTCGCAGTGCTATCCGTGCGCTGGCGATATCGCCCATCCTTGCGGAGGTTGCGGAGAAATACAAAGCGGTCTCGGTTTCAAAGAGCACCGCGAATAGTCCCGATGTATTGTTGGTCGTCATTGAGTCCTTTCGCCATGAAGCCATTACCGAAGAAACAACGCCGAATCTGTTTCAGCTTGCTAACCAAGGAATTTGGTGCAAGAACCATTTTTCAACGTGCAATTCAACCAATATGGGCATGTTCAGCATGTTCTATGGTCTTGAACCAACTTGGTTTGAAAAAGGCTTAAACTGGCAACCAGCGATCACTAAACTTTTTCACGAGGCTGGTTATCGAACCGGATTTTTTGGAGGTAGCAATGACTGGGCAATGTTTGCGATGCAGGGTTTCGTCAACCCTCAATGGTTTGATGAATTTCAAATCTGCCCCGTGGATTGGCTGAACTCCGACGAACGCATGTGCAGAGAAACTGAACGTTTTTTTGCTGAAAATCCCGGAGAAGCGGGGCACGCTCGCCCGCCGCGATTTGCGGTTTTGTACATGTTTTGTACACATTTTGATTATCGCAGCGACGCCCAAGATCAAGTCCATACTCCAGCATTGGAAGGTGTTCTCGATGGAACCTATGCGGCCTCAGACCGAGACCTTGTCTGGAATCGGTACCTCAATAGTGCGCGATTTGTGGACCGCGTCATTGGTCCACTTCTGACGCCCGACCGCGTTGTTGTCGTTGCCGGCGATCACGGCGAAGCGTTCTTAGAAGATGGCTGCCGGCTGCACGGAGTAAGAATCACAAAGTACCAGAACATGACGCCAGCGATCATTGCCGGACCTAACATTCCCCATAAGACGCTAACCAACATTACTACGCATACCGATCTATTGCCTACGATTCTCGCCGCAGCAAAAATTGAGGTATCGGGCAGCGACTCGCTCGAAGGAGCCGATATCACCGCGATGGACGAGTCGACAAATCGCACCATGGTAACGCGAAACTACATTCGCTCCGAAATAGCCATTGTTGGCGACAGCCTATCAGGGCCAAACAAGCCATTCGGGTATCGTGTCTATTTTTCGCTACCTAACTGGGAAGCGTCGCCAGCGAATCCCATTGATGATAAGGGCTTGGCTTGGAATCCAGATGAATTGAGCGAGGATGATTTGCAGAAACAGACCGATGTGGTTTTTCAGCAGTGGCTCGTCAAAAGTTTTGGTGAATCGATGAACCATATTCCTGAATCAATCGCGGAGAACGTGCTCGTGCACTTAGAGGCGTCCGATACGGAACGCGTCCTCAAAGCAATTTCAATCGCCAGCGGGGTAAGCGATCGCGAAGTTGAAGTCATGATTCCAGCAATTAGCAAAGCAACTCGGCACTCCAATGTCGATGTTAGAAAATCCGCAACGCTTGCGCTCATCACACTGCAGCGACGGTTAGCTCGCCTCAGTAAGTAGACTCCTGCCGCGTAGCCGCAAACATATGGATTCGGTCGAGAATTTTGGTGAGTGCGATTCATGACAACCGTGAATAAGGCCAAGCAAGTCGTTGTCGGTTTGGTTGCGTGGCAAGCACTTCCCGTGATCGAACCAGCACAAGGACGATCCGTCGGTGGCCTGGAGACAGGAGCTTGGACTTTGGCCCGTGGTATCGCTAGACACAGCGCCCTGAAAGCACAGTTTTTCGTGCACACCAAAAGTCGCGGAACAACAAAAATTGTCAGCGATGTAGAGGTCATTCAAAAACCTAACTTCATCGAAACGATTCGTCGAGAGGTTTCGAGTCATGTCGATGTTGGCCCGCCGTTTCGTCTTAAAAAGTGGAACTCAGGTCTATTGTGGAAGATTCCGTTTCTGTTGGTCACGAAACCGTTTCGGCCTGACCCGCCAAAGCCCATGTCAGAGGACAATCGCTTGTCATCCGCAAACGTCGATGTCTGGTGCGGCTTTGGTATCAACGGCGATTCGGCGCGTGTTGCGGCGACAGCAATCAGTCAATCAAAGCCCATGCTGTTGTTCCTTGAATCAAACGCGGACCTTGATCTTTTGCGACAAGGCAGCGCTACATCGCATAGAAATGCTTATGGTGAACTGCTGGAAGAACAGTTGTTCGCATTAAGAAACGCGTCAGTCGTCATCTGCCAATCGAACTGGCAAATGGACCGGCTACGTACTGAGTTCTCTCAAATGGGAGTTCTCATCCGCAACCCAATCGACGTCCAGGATTGGAAGCCTCGGGATTCTCGGCAACGCGAAGGAGTTCTCTGGATCGGACGCTACGATGATTTCCATAAACGTCCCGCTTTGGCAATGCGAATTGCAGCCAGTTGTCCTGATGTTTCGTTCACATTCATTATCAATCCCGGCGATGCTGAAATTGAAGCTGATATTCGCAAGCACTGTCCAGGCAATGTAACCATCGTCGACTATGTTCCGTTTCGCGATATGCCTTCCAAGTTTGCATCGGCCGCAGTTTTTCTGTGCACAGGCGATCCTGGTCACGAGGGATTTCCAAACGTGCTGCTACAAGCTGCGGCTGCCAGGACGCCAATCGTATCGCTCAACGATTTTGATGGTTTCCTGGTTGAGTCTGGCGCGGGCGTCGTGTGCAACGAATCATTGGATTTTGCGTCGATGCACGTAAAGCAGCTAGTCAGCGGCAATCAGATTGACTGGGAACGCACGGAACAGTTTTTGATTGGAAACTATTCGACACCATCGATTGTTTCCAAGTTTGAGGAAACGGTTCGCGCTGTTGTGACCCGTTTGCCATGAGATTTCAAAGCTTTCCCACTCGCTTCAATGGGACCGGACCCTCGGCAATGCGACTTAACCAAAGTCTCAATGATCGCCACTGAGAAACCACAAACAGAGCCACTCGTTGCGAACGAGTGCCCTTGCGGAACATGCTTATAAATCTTGCCGCTTTGGACTTCGAATCAACGAACGAACTTGAATCGCATGCCGTTGCCCATGTTCGACTGTAGAATCCCTGCTGCGGAGTAAGGCCAACCATCGGGGAATCGGGCGCGATTACAATCGCAAAAATGACAAATGTCCCTCGCCCTAGCCTTCCCATTGGGAAGGAATCGCGATATTCAATCGGATACTCATATAACGTCCATGCTTTTCTTTCAAATCGCTTGGGAAGCTTGCAAAGAAACAATACTTTAATCTGATAGTTGGCGGCGAGGTAATGGTCACGGACGAACGTTGGGGAAAAACTATAAAACCCATGCTCCACGCAATTTGACGCTGGCAGCATATGAATCACTCTGCCAAAAGGGCGGATCATTCGTGAAATATGTGACATTGCATTGGGAACATGATAGACGTGCTCGAGTGTACCAAAGTCAATGATTGCATCGAACGCTTGCAGCAAATGATTGGGTGTGGTCGCGGAGTTCAGGTCAAGAATTGCGTCAACTTGTTCGTAATCATCAACATCGATTCTTACGACTCGTTCAAAGCCAAGCCCCATCAACAGACAATCGTCCGATACATAGCCATTGGAAGCCAGAGTTGGATCTCGATGAAGAGTCCATTTTGCGGAAGATTGAGGTAGGCCACACTGCTCGTATACTGCCTTGGCCTCAGACTCAGTCACGTAGACATGTTGCCGTCCGAGTGTTGCCACGGTGCCAGTGAATTTTCGCTTTTTGGCTTCAGCCGCCAATAACTTCACTTCGCTGTAGCAGATTCCCATACCAATTCTCTTTCTTGAACATCAGACTCGGACAAGACGCGGGGATCGAGTCTCTATACAATCAAATCGTAACTGATGATCTGGACAGTGACGAGTCGATTGACGATGAACTGACTTGCCCTTCTTGACGTCCGAGCCTCCTCCATTTAATGATTCATGGTTTCATGTTCCGTTCGCTCCAACACCGTTTCGACATTGATCGCACATTGCTGTTTTCCCTTGCCGCAAGGGTATGGCAAGCGATATCTGGACCGGTCACCATTGCACTTATCATTCACGGGCTAACGCTTGGCGAGCAGGGTATCTATTACGGGCTCGTAAGCGTTGTCGGCATTCAAACGTTTTTTGAACTGGGGCTGCTGAATGTGCTGATTAGTCACGCGGGCCATGAATCGTCGTTGATCCATAGCGCTGCGAATGCCGGTGGCAAGAGCGAAGCGACAATAGCTTCCGCAAAGACAAGAATGACGCAGCTAATCCACGGCTCGACTCGTTGGTTTCAAGCGGCCGCGATTTTGTTTGCGATCGTTGCGATTCCTTTTGGGTATTTCACATTCTTGTCGACCAACGCGGGAACGGATTGGCAGCGTCCGCTCTGGCTGTTGATTCCAATTTCTGGACTGACTTTGGCGTTGTCTCCCTCGTTGGCGATTTTAGAGGGCTCCGGCTACCGCGAGGAAATCTATCGCATGCGATTGACGCAGCTCGTTTGCGGCAGTCTTGCTGTTTGGGTCGCGCTGCTCAGTGACTGGGGATTGTGGTCGCTGGTCATCGCGTCTGCTGTTCAAGCATTGATGACGGTTTACATCGTTAGCGTTCGATTCGCGTTTTTCTTTCGACCGTTTGCGTCAGAGTTGACGCAGCCCAACATCGCTAACTTGCCTGCGTTTTCATGGGTGCGGGAGGCCGCTCCGACGTTGTGGCGAACAGCGGCAGTCACCGCATGTTACCATTTGGCAACACAGTTTCTTACGCTGGTGGTTCTGCACTATCATTCGACTGAGCCGGCTGGACGACTGGGAATGACGCTGACCATTACGGTCGCATTGCAAATGATGGCGATGGCGTGGCTGCAAACCAAGTTCGCAATCGTCTCGGCCGAGCACGCAGCAAACCGACGCGAGCAAGCCGGGGAGATGTGGCGACGCCTGACAATGACTTCGACGGGTTTGCTCGCGTTTGGTTTAGGGGCGATGATCGGCGGGCTATGGATGTTGTCGACGCTATACCCATCGCTGGCGAATCGATTCATTAGTCCATGGCAACTAGCCGCGTTAAGCATCGGTTATTTGGCCAATCATCTGCTGGGCGCTCAAGGGTTTTACGTGCTTTCAAAACGAAAGCCACCGATCGCACGTGCTTCTGTGATCGGGTATTCACTGACCGCAGCAGCGGTTTGGTGGGGAGGACGCGAGTATGCAGTTTCTGGTGCCATTGGCGGTTTCGCGATTGGCATGGCCTTGATCACTCTGCCTTTGCATACGCTCGCTTATCTTGTCCATCGTCGTGACCGCTAAGTCACGGCCAATCAATATGTACCTTGCGACTAAAGTACCAGAAGACAAAATTTTGAAACTCATTGTCACCGGCGGTGCTGGTTTTATCGGCTCCAACCTCGTTCGCTTGTTGCTTCTAAATGGCCATCAAATTCTGATTGTAGACAAGTTGACCTACGCGGGGAACCTCTTTTCGCTCGCCGACTTGGAACGTCATCCGTCTTACTCTTTTTTACACGCCGACATTGGCGATCCTGTCGCGATTGAACAAGCGTTTGAAACTTATCGGCCTAACGGCGTCATACACCTAGCCGCAGAATCCCATGTAGATCGCTCCATCGACAGCCCGCTGCAGTTCTTTGAAACCAATGTCATTGGTACTGTTAATCTGCTTGGTCGCAGCCTCAAATTTTGGCGATCATTGCCAGAATCCGAGCAGCAAGATTTTCGCTTCCTGCACGTTTCCACCGATGAAGTCTTTGGTTCGCTTGCCGACGACGGACTTTTTACTGAAACCACTGCGTACGCCCCTCGTTCACCATACTCAGCCAGTAAAGCGGGCGCTGATCACGCGGCACGCGCTTGGAGTGAAACCTATGGACTGCCCGTCATTGTCACCAACTGCTCGAACAACTACGGCCCTTTTCAATACCCTGAAAAACTTGTTCCCGTGGTAATTCTAAAATGCCTCAACGGAGAGCCGATTCCAGTCTACGGGAAGGGCGAAAATGTCCGCGACTGGTTGCACGTCGAAGATCATTGCGAAGCCCTCATAACGGTTCTGCAAGCAGGTCAACCGCGAGAGTCCTATAATATTGGCGGTAATAGTGAGCTTCGAAATGTAGATCTAGTCAATCTGCTTTGTCAGTTGATGGATGAACTTCGTCCGCGAACCGATGGTCGGCGATACGCGGAACAAATCACGTTCGTGACGGACCGGCCCGGCCACGACTTTCGCTACGCCATTGACGCGACAAAGATAAAAACAGAACTAGGCTGGGTACCTAAACAAGATCGCTGGACTGGGTTTCGCAAGACAGTCCAGTGGTACTTAGACAACGAAACATGGTGGCAGCAGATTTTGATGAAGACCGCGAGGACTCCCCGGCAGGGCCTGATGGGCGCAGAACAGGAAAATTCGAAATGAATCGCAAAGGAATCATCTTGGCAGGCGGGTCAGGTACACGGCTTCATCCCGTCACCCAAGCGATAAGTAAACAGTTGCTGCCAATCTATGACAAGCCAATGGTCTATTATCCGCTTTCCGTGTTGATGCTGGCAGGAATTCGGGACATCTTGTTGATCTCTACTCCTGAACACTTGCCGCTTTTTCGCAAGCTTCTGGGATGTGGTGACAACTTTGGTATCCGTCTGACCTATGCGGAGCAACCTCGTCCTGAAGGATTAGCTCAAGCTTTTATTATCGGCGAAGAGTTTATCGGTCGCGATCCTGTCACTTTGGTTCTCGGAGACAACATTTTCTACGGACAGGGTTTTTCACCAAAATTAAAATCCGCTGCCGAGAAGAACGAAGGGGCAACGGTCTTCGGCTACGAAGTTTACGATCCAGAACGGTACGGCGTCGTTGAATTCGATGCGACCGGCAAAGCGATTTCAATTGAGGAAAAACCAACCAAGCCAAAATCAAACTTCGCGGTTACTGGACTATACTTCTATGACAATGGTGTCGTTGAAGTCGCCAAGTCGGTGAAGCCATCAGCCCGCGGAGAACTTGAAATCACGAGCGTGAATCAATGCTACTTAGATGCGGGGAAGCTGGGTGTTGAGGTTCTCGGGCGTGGGCACACTTGGCTGGATACGGGGACCCATGACAGCCTCCTCGAATCCTCCATGTTTGTTCGAACCATCGAACGACATCAGGGGTTTAAGGTTGCATGCCTTGAAGAAATTGCGTTTAACAATGGTTGGCTGTCGAAATCTGAACTGGCCAAAATCGCGAACGAATTAGGCAAAACAGGTTACGCCAATTACTTGCGACAGTTAAGATCGATCGTTAACTAAGTTCCCGTACCATTGATGTCAGCCCATTGATGTCAGCCGGAGGAACTGTTTGGGGTCATGTTGAGATGTAGCGGCTACATATTAGACTCTTGAAAGCTGCCTGTGCGCTTCACCATACATTACCTAGCAAGCACCGTACAACGTACTATCATGAAGCTTATTGATTTGTTGCGAGGTTGCGTATTGACGGCGTTCGTCGTTGCCTTTTCTCAATCTCTCTTGGCAGAAGACGTCGCGCCACCGAACATCTTGTTTGCCATTGCTGATGATTGGGGATTTGGCCATGCGAGCGATTATGGCGCGAAATGGGTCAAGACCCCTTCGTTTGATCAGGTCGCGAAGGACGGATTGTTGTTCACACACGCCTACACACCTAACGCCAAATGCGCACCGTCGCGAGCTTGCATTTTGACGGGACGTAATTCTTGGCAATTGAAGGCAGCCGCCAATCATCTCTGCAACTTCCCTCAGGAATTTAGAGGTTGGCCAGAAGTGCTGATGGAGCAGGGCTGGCACATGGGGTACACGACTAAAGGTTGGGGGCCGGGCGTTGCCAATGACGCAAACGATAAGCCGCGACAAATGACCGGTAAGGCATACAACCGGCGTTCGGTAAAGCCGCTCGCAGAAGGGATCGGTAACAGTGACTATGCCGCGAATTTTAAAGACTTTCTGGAGGCAGCGCCAAATGGCAAGCCGTGGTGTTTTTGGTGCGGTGCCAACGAACCACACCGAAGCTATGAATTCGGCTCGGGTGTGAAAAAAGGTGGCAAGAAACTTGCTGAGATCGATCGAGTCCCTGCTTATTGGCCCGACAACGAGACCGTGCGAAACGATATGCTTGACTACGCCTTGGAAGTCGAGCATTTCGATTTGCACTTGGGACGAATGTTGCAGACGTTGGAACAGCGAGGCTTGCTCGACAACACCCTTGTCATCGTTACGTCCGATCATGGCATGCCTTTTCCACGATGCAAAGGCGGTGCCTACGAAGCATCCAATCACGTTCCGTTGGCCGCGATGTGGAATAAAGGTATCCAAGCCCACGGCCGAAAGATCGAGGACTTCGTTAGTTTCATCGACATCGCACCAACGATCATCGAATTGGCAGGCTATCGCTGGGACGAAACCGGACTTGCAGAAAGTCCGGGACGTTCATTGACCGATATTTTCCGTTCCAATCGGAATGGGCAGGTGACGCCGACTCGCGATCATGTGTTGATCGGTATGGAGCGACATGATGTTGGGCGTCCCCATGACGCCGGATATCCGATTCGCGGCATCGTTACCCATGACAAGCTTTATTTGCATAACTTTGAGCCTGATCGCTGGCCTGCGTGCAATCCAGAAACTGGCTATTTGAATTGTGATGCCGGTGCGACGAAGACGTTCATTCTCGACGCGTGCCGCGCTACTGGGTCCGATCCTCACTGGAGTTTATGCTTCGGTAAACGGCCGGCCGATGAGCTTTATGATTTGTCAAACGACATCGATTGCGTTGTGAACCTTGCGACCAGTGACTCTGCAAGCAAACAAGTTGAATCGATGCGTGATCGAATGTTTGACCTGCTTCGCAGCCAGGGTGACCCACGAATGGCTGGTAACGGCAAGGTATTCGACGAATATTTGCATTCGTCGGAGTCCCATCGCGGGTTTTACGAGCGATTCATGACCTACAAAAACAATGGAGGCAAGAGTTCAGATGCGAAGCAGCCCGTCGCTGGTTGGGTTGCTGAGTCCGATTTTGAGACGGGCCCACTCGATTAGTGCGTTGTACCAAATCAATCCCATTGGCCTTGTGCCCATTGGTGTCAACTTATGTAGCGGAACGGCGCGAGCCCAATGCCACTTACTTTATCATTTTCAGCAGGACATGACGATGTTTGGCACGATTTTTGCGCATGTGTGATAGGTTTTTCTAAACCTGTCAATTTTGCAAGGTCGCTGCTTTGGCTATTCCACCCGATGCGAATCCGAAAGCCCAACAACTCGCTGCTGCGGGGCAGTTGCTCGAAAAGCTACTCGCGCTGCCAAATCTTCGAGAAGCCTTCGAC
>JAYVSE010000279.1:0-2967 GCA_043775635.1 Planctomycetaceae bacterium
TGCGATCCCTCGCTTACGCATTCGGGTTATGATTTGCACGCTAAAATTCAAAACACAACTAAATCAACGGCCCGCTAGCCGTCCGGTGCCGTTTCGAAAAACCCGGCGAAACACCGGGCGGCTCGCGCCGCACCGCTAACAAAATGCTTCGCATTTTCGTTAAGTCCAGGCCATTTCAGCTTGCCTAGCAGGTGAATTGGATCACAACCAGACCATAAAGGCTTCCCAACTGAGTTCCATTCTTCCGGTTGCGACACTGAACGCGTCGCAACCGGAAGAATGGCGATATCTAGGCGTTGAGAATCGCTTTCTGGCGCGATCACTGGCAGCTACAAACGAACATCAACTCTGCGAAACCGACCTCGAACTGGCGTCAGGATTGAATCGCTCGTAGATCGGCGGACGGCGATCGTCACCGCGCTCGCATTTTCTGGAGTGGGGGTTTACGCTCGCCCGTACTCTGATACCTTAAATACGGAGCACGGGCGGTTGGCGCGCCAAATAGCCTATTCCAGAGTTCATTCCTCCTATCAAAAAGACTGCCGACCATCCGTTTATGGCGACATCGTAAAACTCATAGCTCAAATCGCAGACTGCTGATCGAATCGCTTGAATCACGCAAGCTACTCGCGTCGATCAGCATTACTGGGGCAACGCCAACAACAAGGACTATCTATGAAGGCGGAACGCTAAGTGGTCCATTGCCCGTTGTCGGTGGTCATGACTATGCTGCTAGTCTCGCTAGCGGTGAAACCGGTTCATTCATCAGTGTAAAGGTCACGGGCGATGCAGATTCGTACACCGTGTACAATCCAGCCAATGCCACGATTGTCTCATCAACGCCTACTTTTCGTGAATACCGTTTTACCTATCAGGCTTCGGGAACTTTCTGGATCGCGGCTCTCGATGACATTGACTCTTCCAACGAATCGTTGACGTTCGAGTACTCCGTGATCTACGTTGCGGGTGGTTCCACGCGGCCTTCACCGCCCGCGTTCGATTCGTTAACCATCATTGACAATGATGGTCCACCCGTCACGAAATCGGTCTTGTTCAATGCTCCAGATTCAACTGCAAGTGAGCCACACAATATCTATTATCTCCCCGGCGCGGTCGACAATGGGACGGTATCGGCGATGACGTTTCCGCCTGAGTGGGTCTCAAACACGATCGCTCTATCGATTACGGGTACTGCGACAATCAATTCCGATTACTCACTCAGCACTAGTACGTTACCCGCCGGTGCGCCGGTCACGCTAACTTTAAACTCGGGCAATAGTTACAGCCTTTTTGTACCATCTGGTGTAACTCAGGTATTCATTGATCTCGTCCCGATCGGGGACCTCGTCGAAACGGATCCCGGTGAAACCGTCATCGTTGCCACCAACCCATCGACACAGTCCTTTACGGGAACCAACAACACCACCATTAACGTGTCAGGCACCGCGACCGTCACCATTGCTGACGTTCTCGAAGGATTGAATATTTCGGCGTCGCCCAGCAATACCGAAGAGTTTCGTGTCGACCCAACCTACGCGGCATTCGCGATTCGTTCAGACCTGACGACCGCACAGATGAAAGGTGTCGTATTCTTGCGGATCGATGCGACGGCCGTTGCCACCGCAACAGGTTCCGGTGCCGCTACACCCGGTGTGGACTACATCCTTCGCCTCCGCAACTCGTCCACTTCACTCATCCTAACTCAAATCGGTACGACAGGCATCTACGACAGTGAGCCGATCTCTGTTGATGGCTTCACCGAAAGGTTTGTTGATGTCTTCCCCGTCGACGACAAAATTCTCGAAGGTGACGAGAAGATTCTTGTCACCCTGATGAGTGCTTCTCGTTACAGTCTGCCGACCGTAGACACCGGCAATCATGGCAACGCCACGGTCATCATCACCGAAGAATACTACGACTCTAAAAAGGAAGCGGATCCATCGCCAGATCCCGATTCCGCCTGTTCCTGCTCCTGCTCGTGCCCTGGTTCGCTCAAGATTGAGCCGCGATCTGGCACCGTGTCGGTCTCCGATGTTTCAGGTCAAATCAAATATAAATCCGAAGATCAAGACAGTCAAAATCCCGTCCTGCGTGTCGAACTCACGCTGCCAGCAAACAAAGCGATTCCGACTCAGATTGATGTCGTCGTCAATATTGTTCGTGAAGACTTTGATGGGTCGGGCAATGCCATTGGTCTGGGGCGCAAATTTGTATCGGTCGTGTATACAGCGAGCATTCCTATCCTCGCGCCGATCTTTACGGAGCCCAGCACTGGTGATCGTTTCATTTCGTTCGTATTCCAACCCGATCTCTCCCAAGCTCTCGCGTCGTGGGCCGTGAACGCGGCCACGACCGGTGTCTTAGCGACGGGCGCTAATCAGGGGCTCGTCAATCTAGAAATCTTACCGCATCCGATATTCTTGTCATCCGCTACAACCGCTCAGCGATTCTCCGGCTGGGTCGGGCGTCATGCCCATTTCTTTACCGATCGATCCAAGAGCGGTATCGCCAATGGACACGCGCCTGGTTTCTCAATCCCTGGCGTCGACCGAGCCATCCCCAACGCATCTATTCTCGTGCCAAAGATCGGAACCAATGGACGTTCCGATGGTGCCGTACAACGACAATCCGGTTTTGCACTCTTCCGATACGGTGGCTCCACTGCTTGGTTTGCAAATGGCACGACACCGCCAGTAAATTCCCTGACCACTATCAGCGGCACGACGCTTACCAAACGCGATAATGCTCAGGACGTTTTCAACGCCCAAGGTCGCCTGACACAGAAGATCGATCCTCAAGGAAACAGTACCAGTTTCGCGTACGATAGTTTCGGTCGTGTCACGTCGATTACCGATACGCGCGCTCGAGTTACTGCGTTTGCGTACCAAGAAAATGGCGTCGCCGCAGGGTCGCTCGCTGATCGCGTTACCGTGACGGACTGGGAAGGCCGGTCCTCGTCGATGCTTT
>JAYVSE010000280.1:0-4558 GCA_043775635.1 Planctomycetaceae bacterium
TTAGTGAGCCGTTGGCGCTAGCCACGGGCCGTCAACGGTAGGCGTCCTGCCGTAGCGCCCGACGCTAACGCGTACGGCTCACTAAATCAACAGCCCGCTATCGCCGTTCCGCTAAAAGCGGATTTTGTTTCGGGACTGTTACTAAGGAGCTTTCTTTGCGGCCGCAGCGACTTGAATGTATCGAAGTAAATCAACCAAGCCGGAGACTCCGATGGTTTCGGAATGACCATCTGGCATGAGCGACCGATTGCTTGCTCGACGCGACGTCACAGAACTGACATCAATTTGAATGGATTTTCCATTGTTTTCGATCAGCTCAATCGTGGACTCGTTTTCCGAGCGAATCAGCCCTACGCGAACCGTGCCGCTGTCGAGCAAAAGACTCGTTGTGCGAAACGCTTTATCGACATTGCGGTCTGGCAATAGGATGTCTTCCAGCAATCTCTCAGCGCCACGAGCCCCAATACCATCGAGTTGCGGACCGACGAGCGAACCTTGTCCACCGAGTTGGTGACAGATCGCACAATGCTTTTCAAACACCACGGTCCCACGGTTCAGGTCGCCTAGTTCGCTTGCAGATTGACGGAGAATGTTTTCCCTTAACTCAACCAAGTCGTTGCTGTCATCGGCAATCAGTAATTTCAAATTTGCTAGTCTGTCTTTAAACGATTCGCCAAGCGTTGATTCCAACGAAGTGTCAATCGCTTTGTCACGAAGCAAGGAGGGAGCCAACCAACCATCTTCCATCGATTCGACCAACCAGGGCGCGAGCTCGCGGCTGGATGCAAACCGGCGCGCGAGTTCGCGCTGATTCGCTTGAGTGAGCGTTTTCGCACCGTCGTGAAGGATGCTTCGATACGACTCGAATTGGCTTTGAGGACGGTCCAACAATGAATCATCCAGCGAGGCGAAAAATCGAGTGGCCAATGCGGCGTCGTGCGGAAACCTAGCCAGAAACCAAGCCGTGGTCCTGGTCGCTGGATCATCACGCAATTCTCCCCATCGCTCCGTCGCTTGAAGTCGACGATTCACATCCAATAACGGATCGCGGGCGAGTTGAAGCAGCGGTAACGCCTGAGATGTCAATCGATATTGCGAAATGAGTTCAAGCGTCGACGTCCATTCATCACTCATTCCCGCTGGGTTCAAACGTTCATCGCTAAATCTGCCCACCGCGATCCAAGCATACCCGTCCCCAGCATGAGCATCGACCACTTCCAGCCTGATCGGTCGACCCGCGTATGGTTTCAGGTCCCAAACGACTTTTGTTGCAATGTCACTCCTGGGCGGGTAGGCTTCGTTGATCAATGCACCACTGGTCACATCGACAAGACGAATTCGGTTCAGCCGCGAGTCGCTTTCGCCTGGACTGCCGTTGTGTCCGACAATCCAAAACGACAATTCATTGGGAGCGATCAGATCACTACTACAAAGTACCCCCGTGTATTTCTCGCCTAGCGTCAGGCTTGATCGATAGCGGTGTTCATTGTCCGCGTCGCTAGCCTGACGGTTTTCAAGTGCCCAGTCCGCGCCCGATTCAGCTCGCCAAACGACCGGAAGGATGTGAGCCCGCGTAGACACTGAAACCTGGCGAAGGGATTCTTCGACAATGGATTCCGCCCACAGGGTGATCTCAGGCGATGTTCGACTCGCGAGCGATTCTTTCAATTGCGAAAGCATCTTCCGGCTTTCGCTGAGTGAGCCGGAGTGATGCTTGCGCAACAGCGTTACCAATCGACTTAAGTCATGGTCGTTGGCGTTACGAGCCGCATGCTGAATCCAGGTGAGTGAAGTTAGCTGCGAAGGCCCACTCCGCTCAAGTTCATCAATGATGGCTGACGCCGCAAAAGATGACGGAATGCCCAGTAATACATCGCGATAAATGATTTTAGCTGGCTGTGAAGTCTGTTGATTGCGAAGTTGTTCGAGGCAATCTGGCTTGCGAATGATCAGGTCGCGAAGCGAGATACGAAGCCTCGCGGTAAGCATTGGATCGGTCGCTGGAATGGACATGATTCGAGCCACGAGCTGAGCTGCATCGGCGCTGTCGCCGTGCTTCGCAATTGCTTGTGCTGCTGAGCCGACAACGGATGGATTGTCATCGACAAGTCTTGCATTGACCAACGACAATAACTTCTCGCTCGCATCGCCGTTAAGCTCCAAGTTCATTTCCGTCAACGCACAAAGCGCATGATGTCGCACCATGGCATCGGGATCTTGAATCAACTCGCTGAGCGCCTCCATTGAAAGCGAGTCACAACGATGAAGCAACCATATTGCGCCAATCCGCATGAGACTGTTTTCGTGCGTCAGTCGATTTTTCGCTAACAAAATAATTTTCGTTTGATTGGTGCGATCGAAGGTTGATAAGGCATTCAGCGCAATATGCCGTCGGGTTGCGTTAGGATCGATGAGTTGTTCGAAATAGGACTCAATGGTACCGGCACGGGTGACTCCGGCTGGGGCGACTGCGACTGGGGACTGTGTCGAATCCGACGAAGCGGAGCGAATCTTCCAGATACGACCGGAGTCACGATCTCGTCCGGGGTGATCGAGCGGAACTTCATAGTGACCGATGATCCGGTTGTAGAAATCAGCGATGTAGAGCGCACCGTCTGGACCAAGTTGAATATCAACGGGTCTGAACCAGGGATCGTCGCTGGTCAAGAAATCGGTGACTTCGTGAGCGATAACGGTTGCACCGATTTGTTGAATTTGATCGCGATTGATTCGGGACGTCATCACGTTACCGCTAAACAACTGACCGCGGTATTCAGCGGGAAATTGAGCTGCGTCATAGAGGCAAAGTCCGGAAATCGCCGTGCTTCCGTGCAAATGGCTCATCATCGATGGAAAGAACCCGAGACCATTATCGGTCCTTCCAAAACTAGGGTAACACGCACCTTTCACGAGGCTCGTGATGGGCTTGCTATGGCAATCGGCCGTATACCGATTGCCCCAGCGATCAACGGTCATACCAAACGGGTTGACTTGACCGCTGGTATAAAGTTCGACCCTTGACCCATCAGGACGAAACCGAAACGTATTACCGCTCGTCATCGTAACCACATGTCCGTCGCTGCCTATCACAACGGAATGATTGTTGAATCCGTGGCAAGCATAAATCCAACCATCGTCGCCTTGTCGCAACGAATTGACCATGCCATGCGTATCTCGCGATGTGTCGAACGGCCCGAGAATAATCTCGCGCTGATCGCAATGTCCGTCCCCATCGGTGTCGCGGAGATGAATGAGATTGGGGATGCTGAATACGATCGCGCCGTCTTCAAAAGGAAGAATGCCGATGGGTATGTTCAGCCCGTCGGCAAATGTCGTAACGCGATCGAACGAGCCATTGCCATCAGTATCTTCGAGCACCTTAACACAATCGCCAGCAGGTTTGCCATCCGTACGCGGATAGGGATACTCAATCGTCTGAGTTAGCCAAAGTTTGCCCTTAGAATCAAAGGCCATGTTGAGTGGCTTCGCAATCTCTGGCTCGGAGGTTACGAGGTCGATTTCAAATCCTGGCGGAAGATGAAATCCTGATCGCTCTTCCTCCGGAGACCGTTTCTTTGTGGGCCGAACGCCAGCACCATACCATTCGTTTGGCGACACTGGTTCAGATGCACCGGTGCCAAAACTTGCGCTGCTATCAGTCGACGAGTTCGTCTCAGCCGACTCAGCAACGAATGGTTGCGATACAACTGCAACTGCAAATAATACAAAAATAATGAATGTGATGGAACTGTTTATCATTGCAACTCTAGGTAGGTAATTTCGTTAATTAGGTGTGATGTCGGCTTTCAAGTCATAACAAATTCCGAGGCCCTTCGCCCTTGTACTCAGGGGCGAAGGGCTGGGGATGAGGGACCGATTCGATGGAAATACCGGCCCCTCACCCCCAGCCCCTAGTATCTAGAGGCGGACTAGAATTTTAGTCATCGTGTGACTAAAATAGCAACCGGAAACTGGGCAGATGCTTTCGCTGGTCTTGGTGCTTATGCTATTTTGATTACCCCTGTCTTGGCACTGTCCTCTTGCGTTTACTCAGTCCTAAATATCACCAAATACCGCTTGTTTAACATCTGGCTCCCGATGTCTTTTGCGTTATTGGTTGTGTCAGGATTCGGACTATACAACATCTCTTATATTTGGCTCGATTGAAAGCCAAGTTATATCTCGCCGTCGCACTTGGCTTGTTTTCACGAAAGATATCCAACTTCTAAAAACGCTGCGGGCCCACGATGCAATCCTTTTTGTCGCATTCATTGATAATCGATTGCAAGCAATATCTCGAAACCCAATGCTCGATGTTGCCGCTGATTGTCGTGCGAGATACTTTGGCGTAGTCGGAGTCTTTCGTAGTTCCGATGCAGGATCGTGGCGAACCAACGGATCGGGATAGGGGCCGCATTGCTGCGGCCCGCTCCCACACCACCGTAGCATGCCGATCGGCACTAGTGGTCCGAGAACTAATTGATGCCGCTTGAAAGAATCGTTAAACCGCGTGCCCAACGGGCCGCGAGCCTCACGCGGGGCGTTGCCCACACGGTTT
>JAYVSE010000281.1:0-7309 GCA_043775635.1 Planctomycetaceae bacterium
AACCGTCGCAGGATGCTTCGAAATCGCTGGAATCAGTAACGCGATTTGATACTCTTGCCAGATGTTCGCGAAAATAGCCTCGTCCATCGTGTTGGGGCGAAACGCCATTCGGACTAAAGAATCTCCTATGCGAAATTCTTTGACTTTCTTGATGATTTTCTCAGAATCTAAATTTGCGTCAGACCACAAGTTTTCAAGTTCGCGTTTCGCTACGCCCCACTTCTTTTTTGTCTGGGGGATATCGCCTGCAACTCCGGTCGATAGCGCAGTTCGCAATTCTTCGCACGCATCGTGGCAAAATTGTTCCAACGCTAAATCGGGATTGAATTGATTACTCTCATACGCCTGATGATTCGAATCGAACTTCGTCCCAGACAAGCGAAATTTATCCGGCGCGCGGTGTTGGAACAGCACTTTATGATGCTGGTCAAAATGTAATATGGCTTGCTGCGCGAGTTGAGACGTGGGCCACATTCTCGCGTATTTGCGACCAAGTCGAAACCAAGCGAGTGGGAAAGTATCCTTGTCGCCCCAGAGATGTCGGTAAGTGAACTCTGGCATTTGGTTGTAATGCAATGCCAAATTCAGTTCGCGCCAGCACAACTCTTTGTTGATGATCAACTGTCCTGATTCGTTGGGAGTGTCCGTAAAATCGGGTACGCCAAAAGCCGTCGGTGCATCTTGGGGGAGCAGTCCAGCAGAAAACTCCACATCGGGGAAAAAGGTCGCCCCGAATTCGCAATACGATTTCCAATCGAACACGTCCGAGGGATCGCGAACCGGATAGCAATCGGCATCCAGATATAAGATTTCGCGAAACGAACAGTGCAGAATCGCGAATGCCTTCAGTTGCCAGCCTTTCCACCACGTGTCATGAAATCGAAACGCAGCGGCCTTCGGATGTGTTTCAGCGTTAATCCATTCCACGCTGTATGGGGCCAGAATCGCACGCATATTTTCATCAGCTTCGCCCGTGAAGTGCCAAATCTGAATCGGCAATTCGCACCCTACGTGTCGCAACACGCGCACCGTGACGTAGGTGCTGACGAAATACTTACCACCGCCGGCGATCACAACCCCGCGTCCGGAAAACCCGCCGGGATAAGTGGGGATCGTACGAATAAAGTCATCCGCCAATAGTCGCGCCGCCTGCTGAGCATTTTCCTGTGCCCACCAACCGGTCGGTTGCAGCTTCGGGTTCAACACCGGCAGAAGTCGTTTGGCACTTGCCACTGGCAATTCGGGAGAGAGTATCGGGAACAGATAATCGGAGCAAACGCGGCATGCAGCGGTCGTGGTCGTTTCACGACTTGGATGCCGACAAGCAAAAACCGCTTCGTCTTCCCTTGAGCAACGTTCCCCTTGCAGCGCACAGGTAACTAGGTCGGAAAGGGCCTGCGTCGTGTGCGTGCTTGAACTTTGGGCGTGCCCATCGCAAGGTGTTTGCGATTCACGAAATACACATGCCAGGCAAAGTTGCGGAGTCACGACTTTCAATCCCGCTAATTGCGGAGCCGAACATTCTCGCAAACCCGCCTCGACCTCCTTACTCGCGTAGTGGCACGTGGGAAACTGCATGGATACGAAACCGAATCAGGTAAGCGAGTGGCATTGCCTCAGGAAATTCAAGCTGGACAAACGTCGACAGCACCAGGGACGACAGAATCCAATGACAGTCCCTGAAGCGAAACCGAAGTGAATTGATTCTTTCCGAGGGCGTTCCACGCGGCAGATGGATGCGTGTATTTCACGGTCACGTCGCCATGCATCAAAATCAATTCACATGGTCCGCAACCACATCGCGGGAGCGTCAATTCCACGCGTGGAAACTTTACACCGCAACCGCCATTGGACCATTTCCAGTCAGTAGAGGAATCGGAGAGCAATCGAAGCATATGCTCCTTACAGAATGCCTCAAGCGAATCGCCGACAAAAGGACCTCCCAAGAATCTCCATCGTTGGGGGACTGTTGTGTGGGAAATCGCAGATACGCTTGAATTACAATCGGTTGTGGCACTTTGGTGGCCGGAAAAATCTTTTTTGAATGGACCCTCAATTCGGGATACTGAGGTGTTGTAGTTGGTGAATTTCAAATAGACAGTGATCGTATTCATTACACCCGTGCCAATCGCTGCACCAGATACCGGATCGACTTGCCAATTCGGGTCCGACGTTGGGTAAGGTGGAGCATCGCCTAGCGACGGCACGACGGCCGAACTGCCACCTGATTGATCGATGAAAATCCAAGCACCAATCAGCTTCTCTCCCTCAGGTACGCTTCCACTTACTTTGACGCAAATTTTGCCGGGTTGCCCAGTGCCACTGAATACGACACCTGGATCGTTTTTCGGATGCTCGAATGTGAGCGAATCTATGTGGAAAGGAGGACGATTGTCACCTCGCGTTAGAGTCTCTGCGTCTCCTAGGGTCTTTGCGATAAGTGCGAATTCGTTCCGGTCAAATCGGAAGGAAATACCCGGTGGAATTTCGATTTCAATCTTGATGCGGACTGGGTCGATTGACATTTGAGAAACCTAATAAAGGGAGTTATGGAGTTTCGTCCTTGAAGTACACATTCCTAAACACGGCAGAAGTTTTTGATACGATAACGCCGAATTGTCCTTGGACTTGGCAAGATGCCTCGGGAATCGTCTCGAGAATTTGGGGCCCCCATTTGATTCGACTCACTCGACCATTTGTAACGACCAATTGAAGCAATTCACTTTCGGCACTAGGGAATTCTGCTTGTCCCACCGGTCGACAATAGTTTTCTAAAGCATCTCCAGCGGGATCCGTCAGCGCCGTCACGAGACCAACATCCATTCTGAGCCGACCGACAGATTTATCCCAAACAGGAGGCTGGAACGAAAAATCCCAGTATCGCAGGTGATCTGGCTTGGCTTCGTCGGGATGGCAGCCAAAGAACACGGAAAACTTTCCCCACTGCGGCTGCGAAACCCGCATTTGGATCGTGTAGTTAAGCGATTGCGTCGACCCTAATTCGATCATATGTGTCTTATACGAGACGACCTCAAGTTCATAGTCGCGTCCTTTCTGCGTACGGGACCACTTTGAACCAAGAGAGTTCGGCTCTGTCAATTGAATTGGCTCACGGGCCAACAGATCCTGCCAGCCATTTCCAAAATTGATTGGGCTGTCCGACGAACCTCGCTCGGCACTGGTTGTTGCAGGCTCCGTCCTTGCGATCGACTCGGTTAAACTGGTTGTCAATTTCTTGGCGTCAGTGGAATTCGGCTCGTCCCCTTGTTGGCCTTTTGTAATCACTGGCGATGCGAGAGCGTATTTCGCGTCGCCGGTTAACGCTGCTTGACGTTTTAAGTGTTCTCGATCCCGATAAACAAAAAAGGACAAAGAGCACAATAATAACACGGTTGCGCCAATGCCAGCGATTTGGACAGATCTTTGAGAAATCTTCTGAGTGGCACGAACAGGCGCCGGCTCGCTTTCCGGATGAGCTGCTTTCGGCGACAAGAAAGACTGTAATTCGGCCGCCAAATCGGCTGCGGTGGTGTAGCGATCGCGGACCGGTTTGGCTAGGCAGCGTAGAACCATGCGTTCCAGCTCGGCAGGAATCGTGTCCACGACAGTACGTGGGGGACGGACCTCACGGTAGAGGATTTGCTCACGGTACTGTTCTGGGTTGTTACATATGAAGGGCCTCCGACCTGTGAGGAGTTCGTAGAGGACCGCGCCCAGATTGTAAATGTCCGAACGGGGATCGATCAGGTGGCTCTCACCGCGTATTTGCTCAGGCGACATGTATGCGAACGTGCCCAGCGTCATCGCGGGTTCAAGAAGTTGTTCTTGTTCACTCGTGGCCAGCCCGAAATCTGCCAAACGTGGGCTGCCATTGGGTCCGATCAAAATGTTGAGTGGTTTAACATCGCGATGGACCAGACCTTTCAGATGAGCGTAATGCAATGCTTCGGCGATTGCCGCGACAATTGCAACCGACTCTTTCAACGGAGGGGCACCGTCAGCGCGGTACTTCTTGATCCAATCCGTCAGCGTCCCGCCGGTGGCCAGTTCTGAGATCAAGTAGCATTGGCCGTCTTCACGCCCGACATCGTAAACCGTCACAATGCCGGGGTGCTGCAACTGAGCCAGCTTCCGACCTTCGTCCAAAAATGCTTCGATCGCGCGAGGCGAGAACAGGAGATCGGTCCGCAAGAGTTTTACTGCCACATGTCGCCGCAGTTGCAAATCGAATCCCTTCCAGACCTCGCCGCTGCCGCCACGGCCTAACAAACTTGTTAACTGATAACGTCCGATTTGCCGGAGGTCCGGGGTCTTTTTCGAGTCAGGCGAAGGGTCATTTCTCAAATTTGAGACGTCGTCAGAGTCCGATCCGTATCGAACTGTGGAAGCCATCGATCGGTCAGACGGATCGTCTCCTGTCCAGCTTTCTCCTAGTTCTTGCTGAATCGCTTCCGCCGCGAAGGAAAATCTCTCCAAGTATTCACTTATCGCAGGATGCTCACCAAGTTGACTCCGGTAATAGCGGTCAATAGACACGAGTTCTATTGCCAACTGTTTGGCGAGTGGCAAATTCCCTTGTAGCGATTCAATGATCGCTTCCATATTCGGCCGAGAACCGGACTTCCATTCAGTTTCAAATCGATCGCAGAGCACGCTGACTAGGTAATTGCGCGGTGTCGAACTTTCGTTGCTTAGCCCCGTTTGGTGCTCCGACTTTTCCGCACGCATAAATGGCACCTCATGACCTGGAAATTAGTAACGCAGGCGAGTTACTCACGACTTATTACAACTCAGGATAGTCGACGACACAAAACTGAATGTAACCGATTGCATTTGCTCACCTTCTCGACTTAGATTAAAATTCCAAAAAATTTAAAATCTATTTCATATTCTCAGAGGCCAACGGCCTTTTTCGCCATAGCCATTAGGGGAAAGTACATGGTCGTTCGCAATGTCAATTCCGACTCCCTTCTCCACTGGTACTTAACGGCGTTGACCTAAGGCTTTCTGGCTTCCCTCGCCCCGGTACTCCGGGGAGAGCGACGGTCTTTAATATTGGCAAGCCCTGATTCAAAATATTTTTTGAATTCCTTTTTCGAGTGGAGGGTGCGTGAGCCCAGGCGGACAGCCCAAACCGGGATTTTTTTGGCATCGCGAGCGGTGTTCAATGGTGTTTTGTTGAATCCGTTTGAACATTGGACTATGGTTGTCGCGCTGGGTGAAACGTAGCAGGCTCTGTGGGGATACAACCTGTCTGGGATAGCTCAGACGACGGTGCGTCAATGACGTATCTGGGAGCGTCTGAGTGGCAAACACTCAGACGCTTGTGTTGTTTTTCCACAGTTGGTTGGTCCTTACCAGATGGTTACCGGGCTAGAAGTCTCTACCAGAACTTGCGTCATCCAGGACATACGGTTACTTGGGGAGGGTCGGCAGCGTGAATAGCGACATCGCCTGAGCGCAATGGCAACACTATTGACCAATGAGAGTCCTAGATCATCCTCCGGGGCAAGTAACGCGCGCGTTGCCCTCTGCCAACGTGGTAATGCTGACCTATAAGGCTATGCCGAAATGGAAAGCATACATGATGGTATCCGGAAGGGGTCTGTCCCTCACGGTTTTCCCCAACTGCGGAGCGGCACCACAGACTGACAATCGCTCGTGCTCACGTTCCAAATTCGGAGCGTACTGGGATTGGCCAAATCGTTTGACGCATCCACTGTCGCAAGCCGCGTTCCATCGGGTGAAAAGGCGACACTGTGTCCTTGAAAGGAAGCACCTCCCGCATGACCGAGCAGGATGGATTTCAAGTTCCCGTCGCGGTCCCAAAGGCGGACGCTGACGTCGCCGCAAGTCGTCGCGATCACGTCGCCCTTTGGGCTCCAGGCGATCGAGGTGACATAGCTTTGGTGAGCGGCGAGCTCGATGGTCCAACTGCGGAGGCCGGGGATCGGCGCGGGGCGGGTGACGGTGGCTTGCGGACCCAGCGGTGCGTTGCGCACAGTTAGCACCGGTTGCTCTGCGAATTTCGGCGTGGGTCTTTGTGGTGATTCCTGAAGTTGACGCACCACGCGAAAACCGACATTGGGTTGCAGCCAATGCGTGCCGAGAACACGGGCAGTCATCGTTTTTTGGTCGGCACCTTCAGAGAAGGCACCTCCGGCAACACCACACGGGTCACCTGCGTCCGTGGTGTACCACTCCCACACGTTGCCGAGCAAGTCGTGGAGGCCGAAGGGATTCTCCTGTTTCGTTGCCACTGGTTGGACCGGGCTTGGCTTTCCAGCGATGTTTTCGCTGGTCCAGGCGTAGTTGAGTACACCTTGAGCCGTAGCTGCAAAGCCGAAGTTCCCTTCGCCCCCGGCGCGGCAGGCGAGTTCCCATTCCAGCTCGGTCGGCAGGCGGTAAAGGGATTTGAGATTTGAGATTTGAGATTGGGCATTCAGCCAATCGCAGAACGCGAGCGGGTCGGCGGGGCTGATGATCGTGACGGGGAGGTCGTCGGAGATCGCGTAGTCGGGGGTTTTCCAAGTGGCGTTGGGGTCGGGTTGCAATTGCAGGTTTTTGCCGTTCTTCAAACGCTCGGCGTCTGTTTGATAGGCAGTGGCTTCAACGAACTGTTGGAACTGGCCGACGGTGACTTCGGTGGTTCCCAGGTAGTACGGCATAAGCCGTTGCAGAACCATTCGTGACTGTTCCGGCGAGCCGCTGTTGACGTCGGCTTCGCTGGGCGGAATGAGCCGGAACTTCATCGTCGTCGCGCTCTTCGTAGCCGCATTCGCCAGAATGCGGGAGTCTTGTTGAGCACCGGCCGGCGTTCTGGCGAACTCGGCTACGTCTAATGTGAACTCGACGGGCTGTTTGAGGTGCTTGGCCCACTCGGCCTGCTTCTGCTTGGCGTCGTCAGCGGAGAACGTCCCGACGGCCGGCGCGGGGGCACCTTCGCCCAACTCGGTCCACTCCGCGATGCTCGTGCTCCCCTTAAACTTCCCCGGCCAGTCATCGAGCGCAGGGTAGGTCTGACCGTTGATGGTGAGTTCGATGTTAGGACGCTGCTGACGGAACGCTGTGACGTCGTTGGCGGTATTGACGCGGCACCGAGTCTTGTCGGTCGAGTTATCGCCGACCTGGAACTTCCGCAGTGCGGGCATCGTGGCAATTCGCTTCAAAGCCGGACCATTGACGGTGACATCGTTGTTCAGTGCCACCGCCAACAAACCCGGCATCTGAGTGACCGCCGCCCACGCTTGACTGCTGGCTGGGTTCGCAGTCGGGCTGACGTCACGGACGGCGAGTCGCGTCAACTTCG
>JAYVSE010000282.1:0-1888 GCA_043775635.1 Planctomycetaceae bacterium
GCTTCGCGAAAGAGCGCTCTTTCGCGGAGCGAAAGGCGACACTTAGTCGCACGATGATTAACGATGTTTCTACTCAGCCTGCACTATGACGGGCTCAAGATGATGGCCGGCCAGTGTTGCCACTAGCGCCGAGTCATCACTTGGCTGAATCCATCTTAGGTCGACAACAATCGCCTCCGCTTCAACGCCAACCAGCACCGCAGGGACTTCGCTTGACAATCGCGCGGCCCAATCCGCTGCTGACAGATCTCGATGCGCAAGTTTCAATTGTCGAGAAGGCAATGACCACTTCCCTGCTGCGGAAAAGGTTGCCGGTTGATCCGTGATTTGGCACGAACGAACCGTGGGCTCGGCGGCAAGACGCGTTGCCAACCGCTCAGCGCGACTTCGCAAATTTTCCTCAGAAGTCCTCATCATCGCTTGAACTGGTACCTCGTCCGCATGGCCAGACTGTAACAACTCAAGGGTGACCGTCATCGCAGCTTGGACTGACACATCTGCTGCGACAGCCGGCCAAACGGTGCACTTTGCGATCACTTCCAAACGTTTCTTGTCACCGATAATCAGCCCGCAGCGCGGTCCGCCCATCGCCCCATCGCCCGGTGTGATCACAATCTCGGCAGCCGACTGAAGCCGCGTCAAAACCTTGGGAAGTTCCAGTGGTAGACCACTTTGATCCGCTTGACGTCCGTGCCATTGAGCGACCGGCATATAAACGATACGCGTCAGTTCGCCGTTGACGCTCGTTGCATTGGCATCGCTGTGATACCAATTGCAATCGGTGCCACCGTTTTCAACGGTGACCAAAACCGCCGGCGCGTTCACTTGGCGACTGTCTGATGGATCGACACGATCGACAGAACCGACTTCGTGAATTTTTCCCTCGGACCGTAACGCTATGCCAGCCGCAAATGCATCGGGGATCGGTGTACCGCTCGGCAATCGCTGCGACTGCGAGCGATGAAAATACAACGGCTTGTCGTGATTTGCGTTCGCAACAGCAAGACATGCACCGTCGACCGTCGAAGCAATCAAAATGCCAAGGTCGCTGTTGCCTAGGCAAGTGGCCAACCGTCGCGACAGACGATCCTGCGCCGCGACATTATTAAGCGAGCCTGCCTGCAACGCTTCCATCGCAATATCAAGCGCGTCATTACAAAGCGGCACGCCGTCGATCGCAGGGTTGCAAAGACATCCGGACGCGTTGACCACCGGAGTAACCAACCCAACATGACGCCGCGTCCATCGTTGGATGCTGTCTTTGCCGACCTTTGCTCCCCGCATCATCGAATCGACGCCACGGGCCGCCGTTTGCGGTAAATCGGCGAGCAGGTCACCGGCTCGCTTTTTCAACTGTTCGATTTTTTCAGGCGGAACTTTATCAAGCACACCGCCAACGCCTCGTCGAAGTGCTTCGACGGCCCAGGGAGGAATTGCCATAGAGATTGTCCTTACCTTCTTGCGAACAAATGAACGAAGAGAAAATTATACGCGATTTCTTTGCGGTGGAGTTGGACCTCAAATCGGTGCCGAGTCGCCGGGGAACTCTGCCCCATTGCCATTCCGTTAAGCTACTTACTCATAACCTGGAATCCGCAACACGTTCCACCAACCACCCTACCCGCCGGGATGACTGCGGGTACAGTGTACGGCTGGCTTGATGAAAATGTTTGCGACTGGGAAGTTTGGCTAAATTGGATTGGCTTTGAAGTCATACAAATTCCGGCTCCCTTCTCCCCTGTACGCAGGGGAGAAGGGCAGGGGATGAGGGGCTAATTCGCTGGGAAAACCAGCCCCTAGTATCTAGAGGCGGACCAGAATTTTAGTCATCGTGTGACTAAATTAGCAACCGGAAACTGATGCTTCCAAACGTCTTGTAGATCGATTG